>CAYTLM010000153.1:0-4899 GCA_964438485.1 uncultured Leptospirales bacterium
ACTTAAATCCTGAAGCAATAATTTTTCTTGCCCTGTCACCTTCAAACTCAACCCGCCCTGTAACCATTACAGGCTCTGTGCTATTAATCAGATCATTGAATTTATCAAGGGTGCGGGAAAAAATAAGCACCTCAACAGATCCGTCAAGATCTTCAAATACTGCTGTAGCATAATTTTTACCGCTTTTTTGCGCTCTGCGTATAGACACATTGCCAAGAATTCCTACTACCGAAACTTCTCTGTCTATGTGCTCTTCAGTAATTTCCGAAAGAGTGTAGGAGGGAAAGGAGCTGATCTCCTTTTTATAACGTCCCAAAGGATGCCCTGAAAAATAAAGACCAAGCACATCTTTTTCAAAACCAAGCTTAATATTATCATTCCATTCTTTAATTGAAGGAAGATCATCTGCAATTCTGCTGCTGTTTATACTGGTGTCCATGCTAAAAAGATCACCCTGACCTGATGCAATATCCTGCTGATATTTTCTTGCAAGATCAAGAATAAGATCTATTGACTCAAAAAGCTGTGCCCTGTTAGTATGGATCTGATCAAAAGCACCTGATTTAATAAGGGATTCAAGAACCCCCTTATTAACTACTGAAAGACCTACATTTTCAAGGAACTTCCTGAGTGTTTTAAACTCGCCAACCCTTTCTCTTGTTTCAATAATGTTTTCAATAGCTTTTGCTCCAAGACCCTTTATTGCTCCAAACCCAAAGCGAATACAGTCATCTTCAATGCTAAAATCATAAAAACTCCTGTTAATCGAAGGAGATAAAACTTTTATTCCATTTTCGCGGCAATCGTTAATATACTGGATAACATCCTCCTGCTTGTCCGGCTGTGCAGAAAGAAGAGCTGTCATATACTCAATTCTGTAATGAGCTTTTAAATAGGCTGTTTGATATGTAACAAGTGCATAAGCTGCTGAGTGTGATTTATTAAATCCATACTCTCCAAATTTTTTAATCATGCTGTATAGCTCCTCAGCTATACTCTTATCTATCCTGTTTTTTTCAGCACCAGCAAGAAATTTTGTTTCAAGCTCATCAATAATGTGGCCTATTTTTTTACCCATGGCTTTTCTTAGCTTATCAGCCTCAGGAAGAGTAAAGCCTGCAATGACCTGGGAAATAAGCATTACCTGCTCCTGATAAACAACAACTCCAAGGGTATCGCGAAGTATAGGTTCAAGCAGAGGATGAAGATAACGCACCTGATCCGGCCTTTTTTTACGAGTAATAAAATCATCAACCATACCAGAACCAAGAGGCCCTGGTCTGTAAAGGGCAACTATTGCAATTATATCCTCAAATGCAGTTGGCCCCAGCCTGTGTAAAATATTTTGCATGCCTGAACTTTCAAGCTGAAACACCCCCCTGGTATCTGCCTTTTGAAGCAGCTTATATGTTTCAAGGTCATCAAGAGGTATATTCTCAATCTGAATATCCTCCCCTGTTGTTTCTTTAATCAGATCCAGACATTTTTTAATAATAGTTAAATTTTTAAGAGCAAGAAAATCCATCTTAACAAGACCTGCCTGCTCCAGGGTATCCTTTTCATATTGTGAAGAAATACTTCCATCCTTATCTTTATACAGAGGAACAAAGTCTGTTAATTCACCCTTTGAAATAACAACACCAGCAGCGTGCTTTCCCGCGGACCTGTTAAGCCCTTCAAGTTTAAGGGAAATTTCAATGAGCTGCTTCCCTCTTTCATCTGATGCAAACTTTTTCAATTCTGGCGATTTATTTAAGGATTTCTCCAAAGAATCTTCCATTATAAATTTGCTGATTTCGTTAGCTTCAGAAAAAGGCACATCCAAAGCTCTGGCCACATCCTTTACAACAGCTTTGGCTTTCATTTTATTAAAGGTAATAATCTGACTTACCTGATTTTCACCATACTTGCTTTTAACGTAATCAATAACCTCTTCCCTTCTGTCTGCACAAAAATCTATATCCATATCAGGCATTTCATTTCTATCAGGGTTGAGAAATCTTTCAAAGAGGAGATTGTATTTCAAAGGATCAAGTGCAGTAATACCAAGACAATATGAAACTATTGAGCCTGCAGCAGAGCCACGGCCAGGACCAACAGGAATCCCCTGCTTTCGTGCGTAATTAATAAAATCCCATACAATAAGAAAATATCCTGAAAACTTCATCTTTGTTATTAAGTTCAGCTCATAATCTATCCGCGATCTCACCTTATCACTAACATTCGCTCCATAACGGGACGGCACACCCTGAAGCACCAGATGCCTAAGGTAGGAATCAAGATTAAAACCATCAGGAACCTCAAAATTAGGCAATACGGGCTTGCCCAGTTCAATTTCCACATCAATCATATCTGCAATTTTACATGTGTTAAAAAGAGCATCAGGATAATCAGCAAAGACCATTCTCATCTCATCAAGAGTCTTAAAATAAAATGAGTCAGATGAAAACCTCATCCTGTTTGTGTCAGACATGGTTTTCCCTGTTTGAACACAAAGTAGAAGTTCGTGAGAGTAGGCATCCTCTCTATTAAGATAATGCACGTCATTTGTAGCAATAAGAGGAATATCAAGATCAGCTGACATGCGTACAAGTTCAGCATTGACAATCTCCTGCTCCTTTATTCCATGATACTGCATTTCAAGATAAAAATTATCCTTACCAAAAATCTCATTATATATTCCAGCAAGCTTCCTTGCTTCATCCGGGCATCCTTTAATTATATTTACAGGAATTTGCCCTGCAATACAGGCAGATGAGGCTATAAGCCCCTGAGAATGTTTTTCAAGCACCTCCATGTCTATTCGAGGTTTATAATAAAATCCCTCAGTATAACCAATAGAAGAAAGCTTCATTAAGTTGCGATAACCTTCATTATCCTTTGCAAGGAGTATTAAATGATAAGCAACCTCCTCACCGCTATCTCTGCACACCTCTTTTTTAAACCTGGAGCCGGGTGCAACATAAAACTCCTGACCTATAATTGGTTTAATTCCTGCTTTCCTGGCCTGTTGATAAAACTCAATAGCCCCAAACATATTTCCATGATCTGTTAAAGCCACAGCAGGCATACCAAGCTCAAGAGAACGCTCTACCAGCTTTGATACAGTAACAGCACCATCTAAAATTGAATAATCTGAATGAGTGTGAAGATGAACAAAATCCATAAATCTATGCCATTTTTTATTTTAATTTTTATATAATAGTTTAAATCAAAGACCATTAAAATCACATATTACCAACCAATCTTCAAGTCTCTGTTCGCTTAATAATTATTGATATTAAAACAGGAGACATAATTCAAGCAATTAATCTAAAAAATGCAAAAAACCTCAGGGATAAGCCTATAATGGGGTCAGAGCCCTTATTCGGTTACCGAGTGCCGGCAAAGTCGGTGTATCGAGGTAACAGGGGTCAGAGCATAAGGTTAAATCAAAAACCCCCTTATAAAAGGGGGTTTTTCTTAGAAAAAATAACGATAGATTTTTAGAAAAACTCTACAACTCTACCTTATAGTTTGAACTAAGTTATCCCTTACTGAAACAACCTCTCCATTAGCAAGCCCCATTACAACCACATCTCCGGCAAATACAGGAGATGTTTTTATAGCAGTCTCAAAAGTTGCTGACCATTTTATTGAGCCGTTTTCAGGATTAAATGAATAAACTGACTTTTCATCTGAAACCATTATATTGCTAAAAGCAGAAAGAGGACTCCCTTTTATACCTTTATCTGTTTTATGTGACCACACTAGCCCACCTGTATTTTTAGAAACAGCATAAAAAAGACCATTTTCTGTTCCAAAATAAACCTTATCCTTAATCAAAACCGGTGTTGAATAAACAGAGCCATTAGCCTGAAACTTCCAAAAAACTTCACCGCTATTTACAGCAAGAGCATAAAATGAACCTGCCTGCGTACCAAAATAAAGACCTTCTATAGTCACCAAAGGACCGGCTGTGATTACACGCCCGTCTATTTTTTGATCCCATATAATTTTTCCATCACTTATTCTTAATGCATAAACTTTAAGAGCATCAGTAGCCACAATTAAAACATCTTTGTGAACCTGAACAGAGCTGAACACAGCTTCATCAAGGTTCTTCTCCCAAAGTTTTTCACCCTTGAGATTATATGCTTCAACATTGCCATAGCCTGTTGCAAAATATATCCGCTCATCAGCTATAACCGGCTCGCATTTCAAAAGCAGAGGCCCTTTTGCCTGAACCTTCCATGCAGTTTTTCCTGTTACAAGATTAAAGGAAAAAAGCATGCCATCAACATCAAGAATATAAGCATTATCATTACTAACAACAGGCCTTGATTCAAAACGCTTTGCAAGTTTAGCAGATAATATCAAATTCCCGCTGCTGCTTAAAACAGCAATTACGCCGTTTTCATAAGCAGTCACTATTTTGCCTTTGGAATAAACAGGATCTGCTGCTAAAGGTGAATCTGCACTATAAATCCACTTTATCCTTTTCAAAAGGTCACTCTTGTCAAGAGCAGGGCTAATAGTCACTGTTTTACCTTCAGGAACGGTTATTTTTTGTATATAATCCTTATATCCTGCAGCCCTTACTGTAACAAATATCTCATTAGCGCTTTTTACTTCATATTTTATGGAATCACGACCCTGAAGTTTGGAATCAATATAAATCCTGCTCCCCTTTACTGGAGAATTTACAACAAGAAAGGACTTCAACTTTTCAGGAACAGGTTCTTCTATCAAAACTTCCTCAGGCTTAATTTCCTCCGGCTTGCTTGCAGCTACCACTTTATTTTCCACTATAAACCTGGTGGGATTGCCCTGCATTACTATCTCTTTTCCACCTGCATTAACTTTGCTTTTTACTCTCCAGAAATATACACCAGGTTCAATATTTTCAAGGGCAATTCT
>CAYTLM010000154.1:0-4897 GCA_964438485.1 uncultured Leptospirales bacterium
GAATTAATCATCTTGTGCTAAAGATAGAAGGTTTTTTGTACGATAATAAATATGTGCAAAAACCTATACTGGCGGTCTCTTATGAAAAAGCTTCTCCTTTTTCTGATTATCCTCATATCTGTAAGCTGTTCAAAAGAAATAAAATCTCCTGAACCTATGTCTAACAATATAGATATGCAAAACCTTATGGATATAAAAAATCTCGAAGCCTTTTTTGAAAGATCCGACCACGATGCACAGATGGCAATGCAGGTAATTGAAAAACACAGAATAATACAACATCTCACCCATCTTAAAAAAATGAACTCAGGGGGACGAAAATACTACCTCCTTGAAAAGGACAGCATAACAGAGATGATCCAGTCCGTTACCAGGGGAATTTATCTTGATTATATACTAATTAACAGGCATGGTGAAATAATATACTCACGAAGTAATGATGACCTTTTTGGCCAGGATGTAAACACCGGATATGAAAACACCCCCCTTAAAAGATGTTTTTCCATGAGAGGAGAAGAAACATATTTTGATGATGTTTCAACAATTACACCAGGATCTTCAATATATTCGCTATTCGTTTCAAAACCGGTTTATATAGATAATAATTTTCATGGAGTACTGATCCTTCAGGTTGATATACAAAAAATTGCAGAGCTCCTTGAAGGGGGAACAGATATAATAAGCAAAGAAGGAATTGTAAGAGTAACTAGTGATAATACACCAATACTATCTCATCACACATCCTTCCCTACAATAGAGGCTCAGGCTAAAGCTGAAGGGTTTTTTAAAGATGGAGCAAGCATAATTTATTTTGAGCCTTTCAGGTTCAGGAACATATCCTGGATTGTGCTTACAAAAAAAATGTGAAATTTAACTCTTCACAATCATATCAGCAATTTTATCATGAATCTCGCTAAAGATATCAGGCAAAGCATAAGAGTCATCCATAATCTTTAACATCATATCAGACATTTTCATAAGTGTTTCATCATTAAAATTTTTAATTCCACTAAGAAAAAGTCCTTTTATCATTCCAGGAAAAAGAACAGCAGAGCCTGTTTCCTCCAGCTTGATAAACTCCTTTATTCCGCAGCTTCGCAATGAATCCTTGTTAAAATAATCATTAACAACGTATGAAAGAACAAACTGACCAGGCCTGAAATAGGCCATATCTTCAGCTGTGAGAGTTTCATCCATAATAAGTACAATATCAGTATTCATAAGAATATTCTGTACAGTAGTAGCCAGCCCCTTTTCATTCTCAAAGGACATCATCATTCTTTCACTGCTGTCATAACCAAGAACCTTCATAAATCCTGATTTGTTTAAAAGCGATGTAAGCCGCATGGAGCTTCTACTCAATCCAATAATTCCAATAGATGTCTGATCAAGCTTGAGCCTGTTATTACGGGAAATTTTTTTTATTATAGATAAATAGTAAAGAGGAAGCTCATCATTATTCTTGGAAATAAAAGGGATAGATATACTGTCACCTATGCTATTTAAAAGAATATCATCTTCATCATCATTCATAAGACGAATACAGGAAAAACCTGACTCAATGGCCATAATAGTTTTTATCATATCTTCAACAGAATTATATCTTATTATAATTGGAAAACCATTTTTCCCTGTAAACCTGTTTATAATAATCACATCACGTTCAGAATCTGTGTACTGATGATACATTTCTGTTTCTAAAAAATCTTTTTTTATTTTATAGCCACTTATAAGGGCTATTGCATTAGAAATACCACAAAAACTCGAAGCCATACCTGCATCTATCTTTTCATGAATAAGAGCATTCCCACCAAAAAGGGATGTTTGTAAATCATTAAGATTATCCAGAATATCCTTCCCGCAGGAAACAAGAAGCCCTCCTCTTATTTTGTCCTCTATAGTACTTGTTATGGCAATATCCTTAAAGTATTCACTATTTTTTTTAAGGTAATCAATAAGACGGGCAAAGTTCTTTCTTGTGGAATATACAATTTCTACAGAATAATCCTCCCACTTATCATCAGAGTCTATCAAATTTATCATATTGATTGAACATGTATGTTTATAAAGACTCTGAATAAACTGTGGAAGAAAATTGCGTTTAATCTTAATAACTAAAACAGCTATCAATTTCATTTTTTTATCCCAAAGACCCTTATTGGGGCATTATTTTTATGATAACCTTTATCTTTAGGGCTTCCATAAATAAAAAACACCTGAATTTTTACTCCTCTTTTAAGCGTGTAAAAATCATACGCCCTGCAGTAGTTTGAAGCACAGAGGTAACAGTGACCTCAACCTCTTCATGCATTTTTCTGCGCCCATTTTCTACTACAACCATTGTACCATCATCAAGATAGCCAATTGCCTGATTTGAATCTTTACCTTCTTTAATAAGCATTACCCGCATTTCCTCACCAGGAAGAACTATAGGCTTTAGTGCATTTGAAAGCTGGTTTATGTTAAGCACCTGCACTCCATGAAATTCAGCTACCTTGTTCAGATTAAAATCATTTGTTATTACCTTTGCTTTCATGACCTTTGCAAGCTGTACAAGCTTTGCATCAACCTCAGGGATATCTTTAAAATCCATGTCTGAAATTTTCACCATAATAGACTGATCCTTCTGCATCTTGTTAAGAATATCCAGCCCTCTCCTGCCTCTATTTCTTTTAATAGAATCAGCTGAATCAGCTATCATCTGAAGCTCATGAAGAACAAATGTAGGTATAACAAGAATCCCCTCAAGAAAGGATGTATCACAAATATCCGCTATTCTTCCATCAATAATTACACTTGTATCAAGAATTTTATAGGGAATCTGCACATCTGAATCTTTTACAGTTGCAGAAATTATTTTATCAAGAAAGGCAATATCCTCATGATTTATAAGGAAAAAGATCATAACTGCAAAGCCTGACAAATGATAAAGCAAGGGCTTTATCACACCTAAGTGGCTGCTTATATAATCAATATTTACAATTGAATCCGCAGCTTCAGCAAGAAGATGACCAACTGTAAGGCCAAGAATAAGACCAACAATAGATGCAAACATCTGCCTGGACTGAAAGCTGTGAGAAAAATATTCTATAACTATAATCACTCCAAGTGCCAATAAAGCAGCTATAACACCGGCAATAACCATTATCTGTAAAGAAAATGCAGAATAATACAAAACAGTAAATACAATAGTAGTTAGTATAAAAATCAAACGAAAAATAATAATCAGCATATTAATGCTCCTATAAAAAGAATATAATATTTATATTATGACATAACAATAATATAATAGTTTAAAAAATATTTTTCTAAACCTTTTTTGTTTCGGGGGCAGTTATTGCATTTTTTTGGGAAAAAGAATAAAACAGTATATTCAGAGGTTGTAAAAGCTATTCCTCAGAAACCTCTTCAGGAACAAATGAAGACAGGGCTTCAGAGACAATATTTCCAGCTTCCTCAATATCAATCTTTTTTGATAATGAAATTTCATAGGTAATCAGCTGATACGCATTTTCATAGAGCTTCCTTTCCATAATGGATAATTCCTTTTCTGAACCACGTCTAAAAAGATCCCTTGCCACTTCAGACACTTCAAATATTGATCCGCTTTTAACCTTATCCATATTATTCTGATATCTGAGTTTCCAGTCCTCTTCAATGGGGTCAGCTTTTTCAGAAAGAATAGCCATTACTTTTTTTATATCTTTTTTAGCTATAATTCCCCTGATACCTATTTCATTTGCATTATTAACAGGAATCATGACCTTCATACCGTTATTAATGATGGTTATAAGATAAAATTCTGTTCTCTTTCCAAGAACCACTTTTTTTTCGATTCCCTCGATTTCCCCTACTCCATGCATAGGATATACTATCTTATCACCAACTTTATACATTCCCTGACTCCCTGAATAATTACTAATATATATAATATAATAACTGCCATAATAATATTACACTAAATGAAAAGAATTGTCAATACATGATTTACTATTTATTCTGTCAATCCTTCTTTTTCCATGTATCTTTCTAAAACAGACTTCATTTCAAAGTGATTCCCATCACAGACCCTTTCAGGACCACTTAATTTTAAGCCCAACCCTGAAGAAATTTTTGTACATGTTGGCCCAGGAGCAAGTCCTGTATATTGACATACTGCTTTTCCATAAACACCTTCAGGCTGTTTGGCATAAACCGGATCTGCCATACCATTATAAGCATCTTTCATAAAATTCGCCCAAATAGGCGCTGCCAAACCTGCACCTGACTGCCCTTTCCCAAGTGTCATAAAAGATCTATCATATCCCAGCCATACAACAGCTGCAATATCAGATGTAAAACCACAAAACCATGCATCAGACCAGTTTTGTGTAGTACCTGTTTTTCCAGCTGCTCTTTGACGAAAACCAACCTGATTCCGTATTACATGTGTAGGAGTTCCACTATCCACAACCCCCATCATAAGGCCAGTCATAATATAGGCAACTGATTCAGGAATTACCTGTATTGTTCCCTCAATCTCTTTTGCAGCAATTATATTACCAACCTCTTCTTCAATATTTACAAGTTCATTCCCATCCCTGTCTATAACATATCTTATTCCATAGGGAATAACATCCCTTCCCCTGTTTGCATAAATAGCATATCCGGTTGCTACCTCAAGCGGTGTAAGCTCAGCTGTGCCAAGTGCAAGAGCAGGCCCTGGAGTAAACCTTGACTCTGCAGCTTTTGTCATTGCTGAAGCATATTCAATGGTTTTATCAGGACCAATAAGATCATATATTCTTACTGAAATTATATTTATTGATGCAGCCAAAGCTCTTTTAATATTTACCATTCCGGAAAAATCACCTGCATAGTTCCCTGGAGACCAGGTGTCACCACTGGCATCAATATC
>CAYTLM010000155.1:0-4876 GCA_964438485.1 uncultured Leptospirales bacterium
TTATTCTTGATGCCCGGGCACCTGAAGAATACGAGGAAATGCGCCTGGGCATAGGTGAACACCTTATTCCTATTGGAGCATTGAGAAACAGGCTTAACGAAATTCCAGCAGACAAGAACGCTGAAATTATATGCTTTTGCAAAATATCCCTGCGTGGATATGAAGCAGCGCGTATTCTCGAAGGCAGAGGCTGGACCAATGTTAAAGTTATGGAAGGGGGAATTGCAGCCTGGCCATTCCCCAGAGAAAAATAAAATTATTGCTACTAAAACAAAACAAAGCCCGCTATTTGCGGGTTTTGTTTTGACAGATTATATAAAATTTTTATCTGATTAATCTTTACTAAAGCCCTTCATCAAAATCAACATAAACCTTATTTTCCCACCTGGCCATAAGGCTATATGCACAGGGTACTACAAACAAGGTAAGCACAGTTGAAAAAATCATCCCTCCTATAACAGCAACAGCCATGGGAATACGCGTTTCAGCTCCAGGGCCTAAAGCAAGTGCAGGAGGTATGGATGCAGCAACTGTTGAAATTGTTGTCATAAGAATAGGCCTTAACCTTACTGGGCAGGCTGTTAAAAGTGCGCTTTGCACATCCATTTTTTCTTTTTCCCGCATCTGGTTTGTAAACTCAACCAACAGGATGGAATTTTTCTTTACAAGCCCCATTAAAAGAATAAGCCCTATAAAGCTGAATATATTAATCGACTGATTCATTATATAAAGTGCAAATAGTGCTCCTGAAAAGCTGAAAGGAAGTGACAGTAAAATAATCACAGGATGAATAAAAGAATTAAACTGGCTTGCAAGAATCATATATGAAAGAACAATTCCAAGAACAAGTACAAAAATAAGCGAATTAAAAGACTCTTCTGTTGTTTTTGCACTACCCGTTTTCTCTGGATAATACCCATCAGGAAGAACCTCTCTTGCTATACGCAAAGACTCGTCAACTCCCTGCTGCTGGGAAAAGCCTGGAGCAGGGTTGGCAAATATCGAAATAGCCCTTTCCCTGTTTACCCTGTTTATTGCAAGCATGGACTCACCTGACTCAATTTTCACCACCTCTGATAAATTTACAAGCTCACCCCTGTTGTTTCTCACATAAAGTGATTTTATATCCTGAATTTTTCTTCTTTCATCCTCTTTAAGTCGCACCCTCATATCAAACCTGTGGCCCCCTTCTGTAAACTTCCCTACCCTGGTTCCACCAATAAGTGCACTTATAGTATTTCCTATAGAAGCCATGCTAACACCCCGCAGTTCTGCAGCAGCCCTGTCAGGGATTATTCTTACTTCAGGCTGGCCAATATCATAGTTTGAATCCACATCAACAAGCATACCGCTGGATTCCATAAGCTCCTGAATTTTTAAACTTGCGTCTCCAAGCACGCCCCAGTCCTTTCCTTTAATAGTAAACTCTACAGGATAACCCCTTGCTCCGCCAAAACCCCTCTGAGAAAAAGTCCTTATTGAAACTTTCATCTCCTTTGGAAAATTTTTACTTTCCTTCCGAATCATCTCTATCAATTCCTGCTGCGTAACCGGTCTCCCCTTTTCAGGGTTAATTGGCCTTTTCCCGGACTTATGCATAGATAGCATAATTGTGCTCTGGTTTGAAGTCCCGGAGCTAAACCCTCCCACAACAGTATAATAATGAGATAGTTCTTCCAGTGAAGCCAGATATTTCTCAACCTTTTTTGTCATCAAATCATTATACTCTATAGATGTACCAGCAGGAAGTTTTATATTAATTGCAAAAGTACCCTGATCCTGCTCCGGAACAAATTCCTTTTTCAAAGGCATTAAAACTAAAAGCGATAAAGAAAAAATCACTATAGAAACAAGAAGCACCTTTACCCTGTGATTCAGGGCATAGCTTAAAAGCCTGCTGTAAGATGATGAAAGAGAGGAAAAGCTTCGGTTCACAACACGATTCATTCCGCTAGAATTATCTGCCAGTCTGAGAAATCTGGAAGATCTCATAGGAGTAAGAGTAAGAGCTTCAAGGAGAGAAATAAAAACAGCAATACTTATTGTAATTCCAAACTGCAGAAAATATTTCCCTATTATTCCAGACATAAATGCAACAGGAAGAAAAATTGCAACAACTGCCATTGTTGCTGCAACTGCTGCAAATGTTATCTGCCTTGCTCCAAGCCGTGCAGCGGTTATTCGCTCCTTACCCAGACTCATAAATCGACTTATATTTTCCATAACCATTATTGTATCATCAACAACTATACCTATTGCAAGGGTAAGAGCAAGAAGGGTGAATGTATTAAGGGTAAATCCCAAAAAATATAAACATATAAAAGTTCCGAAAATAGACATGGGTATTGCTAAAAGAATATTCACAGTTGAAGATAGAGTACCCAAAAAAACAAAGCAGACAAAACCGGTTAAAAGGGCTGATAAAATCATAGTAAAGATAAGTTCATCAATAGATTCTTCAATAAAGTTTGTCCAGTTATGGGACACCTGTAAATCATATCCTGCAGGAAGAATTTCGCGGAGATTCTCAGCCCTCTTTATACCTTCCTTAGCAACAGAAACAGCATTAGCTCCCCTTTGCTTGAACAGGGCTATGCCTATACTTTGTCTGCCATTAAACCTGGAAGTTCTTTTGGAATCAGCTAAACCATCTTCAATTTCGCAAACATCTTTAAGGAGTATTTTGTTATAAACAGGGCTCCCCCCTCTTTGCGTTATGGGGATATTTTTTACTGATTCAACAGTATAAGCCTCACCAAGGGCTCTTAAAACCAGCTCCTGTTTGCCGGTTTCCAGATTTCCGCCTGGCACCTCTATATGTTCCCTTCCCACTGCATTTATAATATCATCCACTGTGAATTCATATTTGTGCAGCTTATTCCTATCCACCCAGATACGGATATTTCGATCAATATATCCAAAAAGGCTCACCTCACCCACACCAGGAATGGTCTGGAACCTGTCGCGCAATTGATAACGAACATAGGACATCTGGTCTTTTAAGGAAGATTCTGATGTTACTGAAAATATTATAATAGGCTGATCCTCAGGGTTTCTTTTGGAAATAATAGGAAAATCAACGCCAGCAGGTAAAAGGCGCTGTGTCCTGGAAAGCTTGGACTGTATCTCCTGAAGTGCAACATCAACATTCCTGTTAATATCAAGCTCAACTGTGATCCTTGCTTCACCCATCCTTGCAACAGATGATACTTCAGTAACTCCCTCAACGCTTACAACTGCATCTTCAATAATATCAATAATATCTGTTTCTACAATTTCAGGAGAGGCACCCTCATACTCCACACTTATGCTCACCATGGGAAGGTCAACATCAGGCATCTGGGATACACCCATACGGTTATATGATATGTATCCAAAAAAGATAAGCCCAAACATTATCATCCAGGCAAAAACAGGATTTTTTATTGAAATATCAGAGAGGGTCATTTTTTTTCCTTAAATGATTTATTATCTTTGTTTAAAGTTATACTAAAAAGCATCTTATTCCAGAGACAGGCCATTCTTCATAACCTGAAATTTTGTTCCCTCAAATTCACCGCAAGCTACTCCAAGGCGTATCCTGTTTACAGTGTGCTGAAGCCGTCTTCTCTGATACTCTTCCTGGCCGCTCTGAAGCTCCTTTAATGAATTAAAAACATCAATAATTCCAGTTAAATTAAGCTTGTATTCCTTCATCACAGCATTATAACTTTTTTCAGCCATTGTTAAAGCTTCCCTATATGCCCTAACCTGTGAAGCAGAACTTTCCCAGCTTTCCCATGCATCAGTTATCTCATTTACAGCATCACCCTGAATAGCTGAAAGATTAAGCTCTGCCTGCCTCAGCTTTGACTCATTCTCCTTTACCCTGGCTCTGGTGATCCCTCCATTAAAAATGGGGAGTTCAACACCAAGGGAAGCGCTGTAATCCCTGGCATTTTTATTTTTATTATATAGATTATAGGAGCCTTCAAGATAGGCAGATGGCAGATGCCCACCCTTTGCTTCCAGTAAATTTTGCCTGGCCATTTCCACCTCATAACCTGCAGCAATAACCTCTGGCCTTAGACTTAAATTATCGAGCATTTCCTCAAGCCCCTTATCAGGATCGGAAAGCACAAGACTATCTTCAAGATCGGTTTCTGTTTTTATTCCTGATAAATTTAAAAGAGAAAGCCTTACCCTGTTAAGATCATTTTTTAAAGACAAAATTTCCGCTTCAATTTTTTGCATCTGCGATTCTGTTAAAAGCACCTCACTGTTCTTTGCCCGGCCAAGCCTGGCTCTCCTTTTCAGCTCCAGAGAAATACCTCTATAAATCTGAAGCATATCTTCCCGATTCTTGATGCTCTGTTCAAGCTGAAGAGCTGAATAAAAATCCCTGGATGTATCAAGAAGAAGCCTTCCGGAAATATACAGAAAAATTGATTTTCTCATTTTTTGTTCATACCCGGCAGATTTAAACCTGGCATACTCTGTAAGCCCTGTAAAAATATTTTGCCTGGCATATAAGCTTATGCCTGTTGTCTGGGAACCTGCACCATTATCAGGGAACATTTTGGCTCCCTTTAATGATATCCTTGGCAGAAATGCACCAAGAGCCTCATATCTTTTTGCATCAGCCTGTATGGATTTTTCACGTTCAATTGCTATATTTTCATTTTTGCCCAAAGCAAGAATATAGGCATCGTAAAAAGAAACTTTTTCTAAAGAAGATGAATTGCGCAGATCCTCCTCACCTATTCCATGAATCTGTAGAATATAGTTATCATCTCTGCTACGAGAAAATGCTGAGGAAGAAAATAAAATTAAAACAATAAGTAATATCAGATATTTCCGCATTTAATAAAATCCCATTGTCATTTTTCTATAAAAA
>CAYTLM010000156.1:0-4871 GCA_964438485.1 uncultured Leptospirales bacterium
TGATAAAGATTTTATAAACATTAGTAAATATACAGAGCTTAAAATTCTTGATGAAAAAAAATATTTAAAATAAAAAAACTGCTCTACACAACAAAAATTATTCTCTCCACTCCCCAGCGTTCATTCAGGTTACGTCATATTTGCCATTTTTAGAGTTAAAAAATTCTTGCTTTTAATGAACCTGTTTTATATAAAATTAATAGCCTTGATTGGCAAATGTCGCATAAACAAGGCATTATATGCTATAAGCGCAAAAAATTAGGTTCAGCCATCCGTGGCCTCAATAAAAAAACAGGAGTTAAAGAGAGAATGAATGAAATTCCAATATCACAAACTCTTAGCATAAGAGATTGCGGATATGATGAAGGCTGGCTTCAGGATCAGATATGGGAAAATCCATCATGCTTACAATTGGGAGAACTCGAAAGTTTAACGAAGGAGAGAGCTGTAAGTTCCGGCGGAAAACTTGATATTTTGTTAAAAAATCCAATTGATAATTCTATGTTTGAAGTTGAAGTAATGCTTGGTGAAACAGATCCAAGTCATATTATTCGAACTATTGAATATTGGGATTTAATAAAAAGAAAATGGCCTCAGCGTCAACATTTTGCAGTATTAGTAGCTGAAAGGATTAATAAAAGATTCTTCAATGTTATACAACTTCTTAGTAATTCAGTTCCAATTATTGCAATACAAGCGAATATCATTGATATAAATGGAATCAAAAGTCTTCATTTTACTAAAATCTTAGATGTATATGAAGAACCAGAAGATGACTTTAACGGCGGGGGTGAAGTTTATGATAAAAATTATTGGAGCAATAGATCAAAAGCAGTTTTAAAAATATCAGAAAAATTATATGAAATAACTTCGGAAATATATAAAACAGCAAATTTAATTTTTAATAAAGGTCGAATTAGTATTGGTTGTGAAGGATATAATTTGATGACGCTTCATAAAAGAATGGGAGATAAAGCATTAGTTGTTATTAAAGTTGGAAATAAAAAGGATGAAATCATAGAGTTATTAGATAGTGAAAATATTTCTTATAATGAAAGAAGCAAAGATGTAACATTAATACTTGATTATGATGAAGTGCTTGAACATGAAAAAATGGTAAAAAAGATTGCTGAATTAAATGATAAATGGTGGAAGTAATCAATTATGAGCTTTAATGACATAGAAACTAAACGAATAGAAAAAGAATTAAAAGCGTTTATCAAAAAACGGAGGCCTCCGATTGAAATCCGTAACCAGGTTGATCTGGATTTTAAAATTGAAAAATATAGTGTAATAATTTATGAAATCAGACCTATCTGGAATAAGCCTGAGAAAAAAGTAAACATTCCTATAGCCAAAGCAACTTATAATAAAACAAATAATCTTTGGGAAATTTATTGGCAAAGAGCTGATCTTAAGTGGCATAAATATGAGCCAAATTCAGAAGTAAAATCAGTTGGTGAATATATCACGATTATTGATAAAGATGAATATGGATGTTTCTGGGGTTAAAAGATTTTTTGTACAAGTTCAGCATTCGTACTTCGCTTGTACAAAACTTTTAGTAATTGCACTTTTAGAATATAACAAAGCTTATGCGCCACTTGGAAAAAAGGACTAGTTATAAAAATAAATATTTTTCTTGATACTGGAACAATACCAAAATTAAAGGAATATGCTGCAGGTAAATTGAATACAATTTGCTTGAAAAACCTAATGCAAAAAAAGCACTGCTTGATGTTATAAAAGATACATCAGCGTATAAAGATATAGAGAAATATTTAAAGTACATTAAATATTTAAAGGATGATAAAGAATTATTGGCAAAGGCGTTTGAGCAATATATTATAGACTATAAGAATTCAAACAAAAGGCATAAAAAATGCAATACTGACAAAAAAAGTAAAAATTTTTTTGTCAGTATTAGCTTGGCGAAAATGATATTAAGAAAATATATATTGGTTTTGACGCTCTATTGAAAAAAGAAGGGCTGCTTAAATGACGATAGATAAAGAAAAACTTGGAAAATATAAAGAAATATTTTTGAAAATTTTAGATGATGCAATTACTAAAGAAGAGGCTATTTCAGAATATATGAAGCTTGGGGATTCATATAAAGATGCGGAAGGTGCTTATCGTGAAATTAAAAGCGATATGTATAAAGCAGAGCATGGTTTGTTATAAGCGCTACATAAATAGCCTTTTACCCAGTTCAAAATTTCACTCTACCTTCGAAATGAATAGCAAACTGATTTAGAGCTTTAACTCAGCCATTTTTACCACCTTTACAAATCTTGAAACTTGAATAATAAATATTATATTATTGACAAATGCTTTCAATTGTATTACATTATAGTAATCTTTTTTTGAGAGTGAAAATTATGCCAAAAACTGTTACATTAAGAATTGATGATAAATTACTCGATAGGCTTAAACATCATGCAAATATGGAAAATAGATCTATCTCTAATTTTATTGAAACCGCTACCTTACGATATATAGAGGAAACGGAATTAGTCAATGAATTTGAAATGTTAGAAATTATGAATAATGAAAAATTATTAAAACAATTAAAAAAAGGAAGTGAAGACGCTCGCAAAAAGAGAGGGCGTTTTGTCTGATTTTAAAATATTTGAGACTAATCAATTTATTAATGACCTCGATGATATTGAAAAAAATCTGAAAAAAAAGATATATGATAAAATTCAGAATTACACCTACCCGCAGATAAAAATGAATCCTTTTTATGGAAAAAATATTAAAAAATTAATCAATTATGATCCTCCTACCTGGCGTTATAGAATAGGCAATTACCGTTTATTTTATGAAATAGATCAAAAAGATAAAATAATTTATATTATAACAATTGAAATAAGAAGTAAGACTTATTAAAGGCAGCAAAAACAGGCGTACAATAAAACATATGCACTCACCCCCTGCCATTCAGACTTGAACCCATTTACCATTTTTAGAGTTAAAAAATTCTTTAATAGCTTGTGGATATAAGGTTGTTGGAGATACACGAATAAGTTCAACATTATCAAAAGAACAACAATATGAATTATTTACTGTTACAATGGGAATGAGTATAACAGGCGAAAAAACCGCTGAGTTTAATCAGCGGTTTAAGACATCACATAAATTAAGATTTTAATTATTACATTTAATAAATATTTTAATCTAATATAATATTATTTTTTATAAAATTATTAAATGTTTTAAATGATTGCTCATAAATACTATTCGGAGATTCTAATATGATAATATAAAATATTTTTCCCTTAAATCTGCTGAAAACTTTTCCTAAAGTATATATTCCATTCCCGGACTTATTTAACAATGGATATTCAACAGATACCCCAGGATATTCAGGTTCATTGCGTTCCACAAACATCATATTGACTCGCTGTCCCCCATATTCCTTCTGTGCTTCTGTATTCATAAATTCAATAATTTCAGTCGAATTAAATTTATTTTTAATATTTTTTTTCTTAAATGATGGAATTGAAGATGTATATTTCATCATCAAACTCTCTTTTGTATCATCTTCTTCAGGAATATATGTTATAATACTAATACGTGATCTGATTTCTGAATTATTTTTAACACTATCAATATCTACCATAGCGATATTGATCCTTTTATCAAATACTGAAAATTTTGAAATCCATTTATCACTACCATGTATTCTTATACCCAAGGGTACAGAAACATAAATTTCCTTATTATCTACTTTTTTCCAGAACTCGTTATGCTCATATTTTTTACCCGGATTCGGATCTAAAATAGAATCTTTTATTTTTTTATAAAAATCATATGAAGGCTCATCTTCAATCCTGTTAAATTCGCCTTTGTTTTTGGACATATGCATATATGCCATTTGATGATTAAAGGGCATAAATCCGATTGAAGCACTACTTGAATAATCTCCCCAAAATGCCCAATGTAGAGAAGAAGGATCTGCAACATCAATTATCTCCCTATAACTTTCTATTCCTAAAATATCATGACCAGAAAGACATTGATGTTGTCCGATAAACCAATTTGCCCTATAATCCCTTTTTTCTATTTTTTTTGCCTTCTCATAATATTCAAGAGCAGGTTTATGATAATTTGTGGCATCAAGATTATATAAATAATGTGCAATATCCCCCTTCAAAAGGTAATAATCGACGTTTCTTTTATTCTTTGATTCAAGCTTATTAAGTTTTTGCAAAAGAGTTTCGAGTTTTTCAATTACCTCTTCTCGTGTTTCAGGAAATGACCATGTTAGCTGATAATATCTATACATTCCCTGATTTTCCCATAAATAATTAATTTCGGCTTCTAAAGTTTCCCATCCATTAATAGCCCCAATATTTATAGCTTGAAGATTTGCATTTAAATTTTTCACAATAAACACAAATACAAGTAAATTTACAAAAAATATGATCCTTTTCATTTTTTCTCCTATAAAAATATGCTCTAAAAATATTTTTAACAATACTAATTTAATTTAATTCCAATGTCTCAGGCAGGTAAACACCATTTTTATTTAACTTTCTCAGGTTGCACTATGATTTTATTAAGATTTTCATAAAAATAGTAATATAAAATTTTTATCAAGCTCTTTTTATTAAAATTTAAAATATCATAATTCTGTTGTAAAATTTCTGAAAAAATTTGATGATCAACTTATAACATCATAGCCGATTATTATAGAAGTGACACATTTACTAAGCTTTAACGTAAATGTGCAGATAGATTTTCCTGAATGGCTAAACTGAATAATTTACTTTTACCATTTTTTTAAAATTAAAAAACTATTAAAATATACGGCTCATTCCGGATTATTGGGAAAAATGAACAAAAAATAAAGAAATGAGTAGAAA
>CAYTLM010000157.1:0-4854 GCA_964438485.1 uncultured Leptospirales bacterium
AATAAAAATCAACAACAATATACCATAAATAAATGAAACCATTATAGCATTAATAATCCAGTTATTAAAAACAGTAATATAATTATACAAAAACATTATAACAGCAATAATTATAGCAAGTTTTAAATTAATAAGTAAAGTAGGTAATATTTTTATAGAAAAAATTTTGCCTATGTATGCTGATGAGGCGGTAAAAATAAAAAAATAGGTAAGAACAATAGCCCATGCTGCTCCGATTATCCCAATTTTATTAAGCAGTATTAGGGTTGCTGCAATATTAATTAATGAGGCTATAAAAAGAATTCCTGTATTTATTCTTTGTTTGTCAAAGGCTGTGATTAAGGTAGTGCCCGTATTGAATAAAAAAGGAAATGAAAAAGTTATTATTTTTAATACTTCAGCAGACTGAATATATTTTTCTCCAAAAAGAAGCAATATTATCTCTTCTGAAAAGAGAATTAAAATAAGAAGAATATAGAAAGAGCTTATGCTCAAAAATTTATTGATTATATCATAGGTAAATTGATAAAGGGCTCTTTCTTTTTTAACTGATTTTTTATAAAGGAATGGTAGTATTGTTTTACTGATACTTCCAGGTATAAGGAAAAAAGTTAGAAAGATAAGAAGAGCATTGTTGAATAATCCGCTGTATCTTGTTCCAAGAACCATGGAAATAATAATAATATTTATGTTTCCAATAATATTTTGTTGAAGTATTGTTGTTAAACTAAAAGGGATTGCATCTTTGATAAAGCTTTTGAGGTTCCCGGTTTTTAAAGATACTACATTATATTGTTTTTGTGTGTAAATAAAAAGGACAATTAAAAAAGCAGCAACAAGGGCTAATCTTAAAAGTACAATCGTATAATAATCGCCCTGTATTTTAATTGCAAAAATCGTAGCTATTAAAAGAAAGATAGAAAAAGCAAGGGTGAAAAATGAACTTGTAATAAATTCTTCAATAGCTTCATAAAAAGAATAAAATACCCACTGAAATTCAGTACCAAGTCTAACAAAGGCAAATATTATTATCAAGTAAATCATATTTTGATTATACTGAGTAAAGGGGAGAGTTAAAAGTAGAATGACAAATGCAATTCCAGATATCCATAGTTTGAGTACAAGTGAATTTGAAAAATGTATTTTTCTTTCGCTTGGGAAAAGATTTATCTGCCGTACAAGTACCTGGGTTATTCCCAGATTGGTAAATGCTGCAAAAAATGTTGCATATCCCAGTGCTGTGGCATATTCACCATAATTTTCTACAGAAAGATACCTGGCTATAATTATAGTAATTAAAAAAAAGAAAAATTTGTCCGCAACAGTAGCTGTTGTTAAAATAAGTGAATTGAAAAATATTCTGGATTTGTCGTTCAGGGTATTCACATTTTTTATTTAAGTTGTCTCTATAAAGTAATTTTGTTACTGTATTAGTCAATATTTATTTTGTCTATATATTATACTTGAATTTGAGACTTTACTTATGGGATGGTTTCCCTTACTTAACCTCATTATACCTGTCTATTGCCAGCTTTGCAGCTCCCATTGCTGCAATTTTTGACTGATCTTTTAGTGTAAGATATTTTATATTTTCTTTAAGACCAGAGAGTGCTCTTTGCTTCACTACTTTTTTAACTATGGGGATAATTATTTTTCCGGCCTGGGAAAGGCCACCACTAAAAAGGATTGCTTCAGGATTAAATATGTTCACAAGGTTTGCAATTCCAATTCCAAGATAGCCTGATATATCCTTTATGGCATTTACAGCAAGGGGATCTTTTTTGATTGCTTCTTCATAAATAATTTTAGCTGTTAAGGGTTCTCTTTTAATTATTTCATGGATTGATGATTCAGGGAATTTATTTATGTTTTCTCTGATAAAGCTAACCAGTGCTGTTGCTGATGCATACTGTTCCAGGCAGCCCTGATTTCCACAGAGACATTTTCTTCCATTAGACTCAATTGTCATGTGGCCTATTTCCATGGAACTTCCGCTTTGACCTGTGTAAATTTTATTATCAATAACAGCTGCTCCGCCAATGCCTGTGCCAAGTGTTACCATAATCCAGTTTCTGTATTTGGTTCCGTTCCCCTGCCACCATGCTCCTGCGCATGCAACAGTTGCATCGTTTTCCAGAAATGTTTTTGTCCCTGTAATTTTTTCTATGTTTTTTGTAAGAGGGTATTCATTCCATGAGGGAATATTAGGACTGGTTATAACTATTCCTTTAGCTCGATCAATGGAACCTGCTGCACCAATACAGATAGCTGATATGTCAATTTTAGAAACTGTTGCTGATGTAGCCAGATTTTCTATAATTGAATATATTGTTTTATCAATTTCCTCTGATGAGGCAGGGGTTGTTGTTTCCTGAAAGCTTAGCAATTTTCCTGATTTATTTACAAGTGCACCTTTGATATTGGTTCCACCTATGTCAATTCCTGCAAACATATATACACCTTTGCTTTTATTTTAAGAAAATGGAGATTGTAATTTTTATTTGTTTATAATGCTAATAAAAGTGATGGGTGTTATAATGCAATTGTTTTTTTGAAATTAATTGATTTAGGATTTGAAACAAAGATAAATACTGGACATTTATTTGCTGGAGATAAATCATTGAATTATTATGAAAAAAATAGATTTGCATTGCCATACTACTGCTTCAGATGGAATAAAAACTCCATCTGAAATTATAGATTACGCCCTTTCCTGTGAAGTTGAAGTTCTTGCCATAACTGATCATGATACTATTGGCGGTATTGCTGAAGCTGTTGAATACGCATCATTAATAGAAAATTTTACTCTTGTAAAAGGAATTGAATTCAGCATAGATTTTCCAGGCGGCTCCTTCCATCTGCTTGGTCTTAATATTGACCATAATTATAAGCCTCTTATTGATAAAACTCTGCATTTGCAAAATGTGCGAGATAGGAGAGTTTACCATATAATAGATGATCTTGCAAAACACAATATTTTTATCCCTGTTGAAGATGTCTTTCTTGAGAGCAAGGGCGGTGCAGCAGGCCGTCCCCACGTTGCGCGTGCAATGGTTCATCACGGCTATGCAAGGGATATAAATGAGGTTTTTCAGAAATTTTTAATAAAGGGCAAGCCTGGATATGTATCCAAAGAGAAAACCCCTCTTGCTGAGGCTGTGTCCCTTATTAATGGTGCCGGGGGAATAGCTATAATTGCACACCCTGTTTCTCTTAACTTTAGGGATTTTGGTGTATTTGAGTCCCTGCTTAGGGGATTTATTGATCAGGGTCTTGCAGGTATTGAGGTTTATTCTTCCATGCACAAGGATTCTGAAGTTCAGAAATTTCTGGATCTGGCAAAAAGGTATAATCTTGCAGTAACAGGCGGTAGTGACTATCATGGGGGCAGAAATGAGTCCCTGGGGTATTATCAGCCTGACAAGCCTGTTCCTTTTGAACTTTTTGAAGAGTTGACATTGCGTTTTTAAAAATAGCTTATTATAAAAAGCTCTATCTGCCGATTATTATAAGGAATGGATTTTATAAGGCAGGTAGTCAATTATGTATGAACTCATCAATAGAGCAGTAATACCGGTAATAAATGAAGGTGAAGTTTCTTTTACACGGCTTGAGAATCTGATATATATCAAGGAGTTTATTGATAGAATCTCCACTCAAAAATTTGTGGATGATGCAGAGGTTTTGGAACTTCAGAAAAAATATGGTGTAAAACCTGATATTATTACCTGGGGGGATTATTTCCAGTCCGAGCTTGCATCCAGGTTTTGCAGGGAAAGCGAGCAGGAATTCCTTAAAGCTGTTGATACTGTAAAATTTGACATGATTGCAAGCTACCTTATTTTTTATGGAAAGGGGCCTGAATTTTTTGAATGGGTTCGTGATTCCTATTATAATATTCTTGTGGATGATCATGGCTGTGAATCCAGTGAAGTTGATGAAATAAAGCATTTAAAAATACTTATGGATTATTATCTTGAACTTGGAATTGCTGACAGGTTTGATGAAGCAGAAATGTCATGGTATGCTGATTTTAAAGAGAAAGATGCTGCTGCAATGTAATTCATTTTAATTATTTTTTTGTTAAAAAGGGCTGTTCATTTGAACAGCTTTTTTTTATATTTACTAATGAATAAAGTTCTGGAGGGTTAAATATGGAATTATCATCTGATGCGAAAAAAAGAATTCAGGAATGGACATCTCCTCCCTTTGATGAGGCAACTATAAATGAAATTAAATCCCTTGTTGAGCAGAAAAACTATTATGAGCTTAATGAAAGGTTTGGTGCTGAGCTGGAATTTGGCACAGGCGGGCTTCGCGGAATTATAAGAAACGGCACTAATGGAATGAACAAATATATTGTGGCAATTGCTACCCAGGGGCTGGCTAACTATATTATTAGCCTGGGAATAAAAAATCCTTCTGTTGCAATTGCCTTTGATTCAAGGAATTATTCAGCTGACTTTGCTCTTGAAGTAGCAACGGTCTTTGCTGCAAATGGCATACAGGCTTATATTTACAGGGAGCTTAGGCCTGTGCCTCAGCTAAGCTTTACTGTGGGGCATCTGGGCTGTACTGCAGGTGTGGTAATTACAGCGAGTCATAATCCCAGGGAGTATAATGGATACAAGGTTTTCTGGAGCGATGGCGCCCAGGTAATCAATCCGCATGACACAGGCATAATAGGTGAAGTGAGAAAGGTGGGTTCCTTTGCAGATGTAAAAACCGGGGACAGCGATTCCCTGATTGCAGGTGGAATGATTAAGTGGATTGGTGGCGATACAGACAGGGCCTATATCCAGGCGCTTGTTCAGAACGCCATCTGCCTGGATGAAATAAAAAAGAGCGGGATAA
>CAYTLM010000158.1:0-4770 GCA_964438485.1 uncultured Leptospirales bacterium
AAATTGATTATAATGAATCAGATACTGTTAATTCAGTGATTAAGAAGATAAATGACGCCAAGCTGGGTGTTGCTGCCTATATTGATCACAGGGGTCATTTTGCCTTAAAGGCAACGCTGGCGGTTGATAATGATAAAAAGAATTTTATGATAAGGCACCTTGAGGATTCAGGCCAGTTTTTTACAGGTCACACCGGGATTTTAAAACAGAGCGGTCCCCAGGGTTCCTTTGATTACAGGCGCGTTGATGATATTGTGAAATTTTTACCTTCAAGAGAAAACGTAACAATTACACCTAAATTTAACCCTGCAGCATTTATGACAGTTTCTGATGATATAGCAATAGATGTGGATCGAATAGCAGCAGCAAAAGGAAAGGATATTGGAGGAACAGGGGATTTTAATACATCAAATGGAATTGGTGATGGAAGCAATGCCCTGGAAATAGCTTCATTAAGGCACAGGCATGCAATGGTTGACAGCAAAGCTACGTTTAATGAATTTTACACCTCTTTAATTTCGCGCATTGGTTCTCAGGGCGAAGAGGCTAAAAACAGAGTAGAAAACCAGACATTGATGATGAAAAATCTTGAAAATATAAGAGAGTCCATATCCGGGATTAATCTTGATGAAGAAATGGCAAATATGATTTCATTTCAGCATGGGTATAATGCAGCAGCAAGGGTTATTTCTACATTTGATAATATGCTTGATGTTATTATAAACAGGATGGGGGTATAATCATGAATCGCATAACCAATCAGATGATTAACAACACAATGACCTCCAATCTCCAGAGACACCAAAAGGAGATGGATAATGTTCAAAATCAGCTTGCAACAGGGAAGAAAATTCGTGTACCAAGGGATAATCCTGTTTCTGCTACAAATCAGATGCTTTATAGAACCAGGCTTTCAGAGGTTAATCAGTATATAAAGAATGTAGAGGAGAGCACCTCCAGGCTCAATGAGATTGATACAGCACTTCAATCAACAACAAGGATTTTTCACAGGATTCGGGTTTTAGCTGTTCAGGGGTCAAATGGAATTTATTCCAACTTTGAGCTAAAGGAAGCAGCAGCAACGGAAATTAATCAGCTCCTTGAAGAGATTGTGAGCATAGCCAATACTAAAGGTTCAACAGGAAGGGCAATTTTTGGCGGCTATAAAACCGGTACAGAGGAACAGCCAAACCCCTTTGTGCCTATTTATATGACATTAACTGCAGGCAGGCAGGGTGATGCAATGATTGGGGTTGAATACAGAGGAAATACAGGGCAGCAGATGCGGGAAGTGGGAAAGGGTGAATATATGGATATCAATATTCCCGGCAACTCTGTTTTTTGGGCAACGGATCAAACCCTTAGTTCCAATATGGACGCTACAAATTATGCTGCTTCCTCAGGGCAGATCATTAAAATTGATGGCAAAGAAATAGCAATTTCTGCAGGAGACAATCTGGATATAATCATTGATAAAATTAATAATTCAGGCGCAAGTGTAACAGCATCAAAGGGTGGGCGGAATAATCTTATTCTCAACTCCACAACACCTCACCAGATATGGCTTGAAGATAAAGGAAGTGGCACAGTTTTACAGGATCTGGGGCTTGTAAATAGAACCTTTCCTGAACCTCCAAATAACATTGACCCTACTGCAAATATAGGGGGAATGTCTGTTTTTGAAATGATCATTCAGCTAAGGGATGACCTTGTGAGGGGTGACCAGGAACTTGTAGGTGGCAGGGATCTGGGGCTTATTGATATGGCTCTTGAAAATATTCTCAAGCATACAGCTGCTGTTGGCGCAAAGCAAAACAGGGTAGATGAAATTGCTAAAAGAGCAGAGTATGAGAAGAGCAATATTACTGAAATGCTGGCAAAAAATGAAGGCATAGATTATCCGGAAACTATAATGAATTTTAAGTGGCTGGAAAGTGTTCATAATTATGCACTTGCAGTTGGAGCTAAAACAATCAGGCCTACGTTGATGGACTTTTTAAGATAGGTTTTAATTAGCACACTATACAGATATAAAGAGGGGTTTAGACTTGGCTATAAAAATAAACACAAAGCCGTTTGGAGAAATCGAAGTTGATGAACTTCAGGTAATAGATTTTCCAGAGGGGATACTTGGATTTGATTTTATAAAAAAATTTATTATTCTGGATGCTGATAAAGATTCTCCTTTTAAATGGATGCAGGCTTTTGACGAAAAGGATCTTGCCTTTGTCATTATTATGCCTGAATCCTTTATGCCCTCATATGACCTGGTTATTCCTCAAATAGATTATGAATCAGTAAAGGCTGAATCTGCAAAAGATCTGCTTGTTTTTGCTATTGTCACAATTCCTGACAATCCATCAAATATGACAGCAAATCTTCAAGGGCCTATAATTATTAATCCTGCAGCCAGATTAGGAAAACAGGCTATTTCTTTAAGTGACAAGTACACAGTTCGTCATAATGTTCTGGAGGAAATGAAAAAAAATACCGGGGCAAGGGGGTAATTTAATGCTTGTTCTTGCCAGAAAATTAAATGAAAGTATAATGATTGGTGATAATATTGAGATTGTTGTAATAGATATTAAGGGCGATCAGGTTAAGCTTGGAATTAAGGCTCCAAGAAAAATAACTGTTCACAGAAAAGAAATATATCAGGAAATCAAACAGGAAAATATTGCTGCAATGGGATCTGAATTTAATCCTGATAAGCTGCGAGATCTTTCTGAACTATTTAAAAAGGAAAAAAAATAAATGCATGTATTAACCAGCCTGGCAATATTGTTTTTGTCTTTGTTCGCAATACGTGAATATGTAGCATATAAAAGGAAGCTTTCCTTTAAATATTTTTTTACTCCCATGGTGACCTTTTCAATTATTTTGATTGTCCTTTTGTCAATTGCATTACAGGGACCCTCTCTTTATTCCATGCTGGTTTTAATGGCATTGATTATGGCATTAATAGCAGATACGCTTCTTATGATAGAGATAGAAGATGTAAGCTTTCTTAAAAGCGGTATAATTTTCTTTCTTATTTCTCATGTTTTATATATATTTGCTTTTAAAGGTGGATATACATTTCAGAGCTGGAATCTGGGGCTGATTGTTTTTTTAACTGCTGCAAGTTTTTCTAATATTTTACTTATAAAAAAAGGTGTAGGCAAGCTCTTAATTCCTGTTATTATTTATCTGATTATACTTAATGTTATGGGATTTTTTGCAATCACCAGGCTTAATAATGGCTTTGGTTTGTTTGAGATTTCTATTGCAACAGGTGCTGCAATGTTTATTATCTCTGACTTTATTTTATCAATAAATGCTTTTGTGAAAAAAATTCCCCATAGCACAGTTTATACCTGGCTTTTTTATGCACCCGCACAGTTTCTTTTTGCCTTATCCACACTTCACTAATTGCCTGTAATGGCGTAATTAAATATGATATATAGATTATACATGCAATAAAAACTTGACACATGAGAGCAGGCTGAACTATTAATATAAAAGTTTTTTATAAATAGGGTTTGCTCGTTTTAACTATAAATCGCTGCTCCAGACCGGATTATATATCCGAATTTTGTAGCATTAACTTTAACAATTAAGGAGATTTTGAATGTCTAAAAAGGAAATGATGTCTATGGATGGTAATATGGCTGCAGCTTATGTAGCTTATGCTTTTACTGAAGTTGCTGCAATTTATCCAATTACACCATCATCTACAATGGCAGAGCTGGTTGACGAATGGGCAGCTCATGATAAAAAAAATATCTTTGGTGATGTGGTAAAGGTTGCAGAATTGCAGTCCGAAGCAGGTGCAGCTGGTGCAGTACATGGCTCTCTTCAGAGTGGTGCACTTACCACTACTTTTACAGCTTCTCAGGGTCTTTTGCTAATGATTCCTAATATGTATAAAATTTCCGGTGAGCTCTTACCCGGAGTTTTTCATGTTTCTGCAAGATCATTGTCAGCTCATGCTCTGTCAATTTTTGGTGATCACTCTGATATTTATTCTGTAAGACAGGCTGGTTTTGCAATGCTTGCAAGCGGCGGAGTTCAGGAGGTTATGGATCTTGGAGGAATTGCCCATCTTGCAGCACTGAAAAGTCGTATACCCTTTCTTCACTTCTTTGATGGATTTAGAACTTCACATGAAATTCAGAAAATAGAAACAGTGGATTATGATCTATTTAATAAGCTTCTTGATAGAGAGGCTCTGGATAAGTTCAGAGCAAACTCACTTAACCCGGAAAAGCCCTTTATAAGGGGAACAGCCCAGAATCCTGATATTTATTTTCAGGCAAGAGAGGCTTCAAATCCTTTTTATGACGCTATACCTGATATTGTTGCAGAATATATGAATGAAATTTCCAAAGCTACTGGCAGGGAGTATCATCCTTTTAATTACTATGGAGCTCCTGATGCGGAAAATATAATAATAGCAATGGGCTCAGTTACAGATACTATTACAGAAGTTATTGACTATCTTGTTTCAAAAGGAGAAAAGGTTGGGCTTATTTCTGTTCATCTGTACAGACCTTTTTCAGCCAAATATTTTTTCAAAGCAATTCCTGCAAGTGTTAAAAGAATAGCAGTACTTGACAGAACAAAGGAGCCTGGTGCAACAGGAGAACCTCTCTATCTTGATGTAAAGGATCTTTTTTACGGGAAAAGTAATGCCCCGGTGATAGTTGGAGGACGCTATGGCCTCAGCTCAAAGGACACAACACCAGCTCAAATAATAGCGGTTTATAATAATCTTAAACTTCCTGAACC
>CAYTLM010000159.1:0-4728 GCA_964438485.1 uncultured Leptospirales bacterium
ATACCATACATTCTTTTTGTCAGCAGGTACTTGTTGACAATGCATTTGAAAGCGGCTCTCTCTATGATATTGAAATTGCCACAGGACAAAGTACTCTTGTGCGGGGGCTGGTGCTGGATTTTTGGAGAAAGAAATTATATAATAGCGAAGATTTTATTGTGCGCTTTTTTTTAAGGAAAACAAGCCCTGAAAAGCTTTTGCAGCTTTATCATAGCAAGCCTATGGATCCATCTGCAATAATTGAGCCTCAATGTGTAAAGCCTGACATGGAAAAGCTGGAAGCCCTTTATAACAGGGTTGAACTGGAATTTGTTCAGCTTAAGGAATCCTGGGCATGCAATGCTGTTGCGGTAATAGAGATTTTAAAAACCTCCACTGCTTTAAAGCGAAATATTTACAGAATAGCCTCAACTGATTCAATGGTTGAGGCTATGGATAGTTATCTTAAAGGAACTGATCCTCTTCTTTTCCCGGATGTTTTTGAAAAATTTACAATGGCAAAAATAATTGCCTCTACTGGCAAGTCCGGAGTTCCCCCTGAGTCTCCGTTTTTTATTCTATGTGATTCATATTATACCCTGGTGCTTGAATTACAGGCAATGCTTGATAATTTTCTTGTTTATACAGAGCACGAGCTTTTTGACTATGTGGATAAGGAGCTTGAAAGGCTGAAAGGCGAAAAACAGGAAAGGAGCTTTAATGATTTAATAAAGGATGTGCACAGGGCTGTAACAGGTTCAAGGGGCGCTATTTTGGGCAGCAATGTTTCAGGAAGGTACAGGGCTGCTTTGATTGATGAATTTCAGGATACTGACCAGCTTCAATTTGAAATTTTCAGCAGGCTTTTTGAAAATAAAGATTCCGTGCTTTTTTTAATAGGTGATCCAAAGCAGGCTATTTACAGGTTCAGGGGTGCGGATATTTTTTCCTATATTGAGGCTTCTGAAAAAATGAAAAGCAGATACACCCTTTTAAATAACTGGCGTTCCAGACCAGAGCTTATAAAGGCAGTGAACAGGATTTTTGCCGGATGTGATGACCCTTTCAGGTTTGAAAAAATAAAGTTTATGCCTGTAAAAGCAGGGAATGAAAATCAGGCTGATGTTTTTTATATGGATGGAAAAAACATTTCAGGCATGGATATTATATTGGCTAAAGGTGAAGATTCCGGGGATCTATTGTCTGCAGATGCTGTGGATTTGGTTCTCTCAGGTATTGCAGCAAAAATTTCAGAACTGGTTGATCCTTCCTTTGGCACATACAGGCTTGGGAACAGGGGAATTAATCCAGGTGACATTGCTGTACTTGTAAGGACGCACGCCCTTGCAAGAGATCTGCGTGCAAGGCTTGGAGAAATTAATATTCCCTCTGTTATTCAGGGAGAGGAAACGGTTTTTTCTACCAGGGATGCTTTGGAACTTTTTTATTTAATAGCAGCAGTTGCTGAGCCAGGTAATGAAAGATTTATCAGAACTGCTGTTTCAACTGATATGTTTGGATTTAAAGCCTCTGACTTTATTCCTCTTTTAAATGGGCAGGGGACTGAGAGGTATAAATCTTTTGATGATATAGGCGATCGTTTTTACAGGTACAGGGAAACCTGGATTAAGAGGGGTATTATGCCCATGCTTAATGATCTTATTGCAACAGAGCTTGTGGAGGAGAGACTTTTTTCCCTGCCTGAAGGTGAGAGGAGAATAACAAATATTTATCATTTGATTGAGCTGCTCCATAGGGCTGAAAGAAGCAGGGAGCTTTCAATGAGTGAGCTTGTAATCTGGTTCAGGGCAGCAATTGTTGAAGAGCCCGATGATGATGAGTATTTGACACGCCTGGAAAGGGATGATTTTGCAGTGAAGATTTTGACTGTTCATACAAGCAAGGGCCTGGAATTTCCTGTTGTTTTTTGTCCCCTCATACCAGAGAGTGATAGCATCAAGAGCGATTCTTTGATTTATCATGATCCTGATGACTCTAACAGGACTGTAATGTATCTTAATAGCAGTGCTGCGCCAGATGATGTAAAGGAACTTTTTAAAGCAGAAAACTTTGCTGAAAATGTACGCCTTTTGTATGTTGCACTTACCAGGGCAAAATCAAAGTGCTTTGTTTATACTGCAAAAACAGTAAGAAATTTTAATACAAGCACGCCTTTCTCAATTTTTTATAATATGAGAAATGATATTGGTGAAAAAACAGATAAGCCTGATTTTGAGGAATACAAAAGGGCTTTGGAATATGTTTCCAGTTTATCCCAGGGATGTATAAACTTTCAGGTTGGTGAAAAATCTGAAAAGGGCCGTTATTTTGTCAATAAATCTTCAAGCCCGAATCTTGAGGCTAAGGTTTTTACAGGTGTAATAAAGGATGACTGGCGGGTCTGGAGCTATAGCTCTCTTATGCAGGGGCATGACTATGGCGGAAGGGACAGGGATAGCTTTACCTCTTCTGTTCCTGATACAGGGGAAGTTGCTGAAGATAGTATTTTTACTTTCCCTTCAGGACCAAAGCCTGGCATTTGTATTCATGAAATTTTTGAAAATATAGACTTTACCTGGTCTGATGAAAATATAAAAGAAACAGTTGGTATAACATTAAATAAATATGGCTTTGAAGAGAAGTGGCTTTCACATGTTGCGGGCATGGTGGTGAACGTTTTAAACTCTGACCTTAATGGTAAAGGATTAAAACTCTCTCTTCTTGGTGAAGATAAAAGGCTTAATGAACTTGAGTTTTATTTTCCTGCAAAAGCTCCTGCAGTTGAAGAGTTAAGAAATCTTTTTACTTCCTTTAATGGCTATCCTCCCTATGCAGCAGCAGGGATAGTTGATGTATCTTCTTTAAGGGGATTTTTAAAGGGCTTTATAGATATGATTTTTGTTTTTAATAACAGGTATTATATCATAGACTGGAAGTCCAACAATCTTGGGAATGGATTTGAGTTTTATTCAAAGGAAAACATCGAGATGGAAATGGCAGGCCACAACTACTATCTCCAGTATCATTTATATTCTCTGGCTTTGCACAGGTATCTTGTTATGCGCCTTGGGAAAGACTATGATTATGAAAAAGATTTTGGCGGAGTCTATTATCTCTTTGTTCGAGGCATGGATTCAGGTTTAGCAGGGAATGGAGTTTTTTTTGACAAGCCGGAAATATCTCTTATTGCAGGGCTTGATAAATTTTTTAAATCAGGGGCTTAATACAAATGGAGCTTAAATCAGGTGAAATTCTCAACCTTCTCTGTTTTAATGATATAGATAAACATGTGGCATCCTATCTCATCAGTAGGAGTGATGTTGAGTCCCCAATCTTTACAGCCCTTGTTATGCTTTTAAGTAACAGAATTTTTAAAGGCGATGTGTGCCTTGACCTTTCTGATATTCAGGGAGCTTCCCTTGCAGATTTTTTTCTTGAAGATGATCCTGATTATGACAAGTGCCTGAATGTGAAGTTTCCTGACAAGGATGATCTTAAAAAAATATTGAATGCTCATCCTGCTACGGGTAATTATACAAGCGGTTTGCCTATTGTGCTTGATGAAAGGGGCAGGCTTTACTTTAACAGGTTTCTGGAGTTTGAGCTTTCTCTGGCAGATCGTATCATGGAAAGAAGCAGCAGCACAGATATTGTTGATACAGAAGGAATAAAGAGTATCTTCTTTAAATATTTTAACAGGGTTTCTCAAGAAGCAGATATGCAGGGGATTGCCGCATTTTTGGCTTTAAGAAAAAGAATTGCTGTTATATCAGGCGGGCCAGGTACAGGTAAAACTTTTGTTGTTGTGAAAATAATTCAGGTGCTCATAGAATCTGCCCTGAAAAATGGAGAAAATATTTCAATAGCACTTACTGCACCAACAGGAAAGGCAGCCCTGCGTTTAAAAGAATCAATAGATAGCTCTGTGATGGAAAATCCCCCATCTGAACCTGTTATGGTCCTTATTCCTGAAGAGGCTTTAACAATACACAGGCTTTTGGGTTACAGGAGTCATGGCAGGGGCTTTGTTTATAATGAGGATAATCCTCTTCCCTTTGATGTTGTTGTTGTGGATGAATGTTCCATGGTGGATCTTCCGCTTATGTGCAGGCTGGTCAAGGCATTAAAGCCGGAGTGTCGTATTATCCTTCTGGGGGATAAGGATCAGCTTGCTTCAGTGGAAGGGGGTGCGGTTTTTGGTGACATCTGCGACAGGGGTAATGAGCATGGCTACTCCCTGGCTCTTGCACAAGAAATAGATTCTTTTTGGGGCAGATCTGATCTGGTGTCCATTGAAAAACAGGGAAGTGTAATAAGGGACTGCCTTGTTGTTCTTAAAAAAAGTTACAGGTTTAAAAAGGGGAGTGGCATTGGGACTCTTGCTGATATTATTAAAAAGGGCGACTCCAAATCCCTTGTATCAACTATAAGGAATAATGATTTTAAGGATCTGGTTTTCATAGAAACCGGAGATGATGATTTTCTGGAAAAGATTATAAAAGATGAATGGAGAAATTATGTTTCCAGCCTTGATGACAAAGGGAAGCTGGATGATCTTATAAGGGGTTTTATCAGCTCCTTTTCAATATTAACTGCATTGCGGGAAGGAAGATGGGGAATGAAAAGAATGAATTTCCTTGTTGAAAAAATTCTTTCCAGCCTCAATGTTATTGAAAAAACAGGCTCCTATTATGCAGGACAACCTTTGATGATTACAAGGAACAGCTATTCACAAAGGCTTTTTAATGG
>CAYTLM010000160.1:0-4703 GCA_964438485.1 uncultured Leptospirales bacterium
TAATTAATGGTTTTAAAATTTTTAGCGTATTGCCATAACTACCCCTTGATTCTGTATATTTCAAAGGGCAATTGGCAGAACTCTATTTTTAAATCCCGCAGTGAATGTTCATCAAGGTATTTTGTAGGTGCAAAAACCAGTTTCTTTTTATTTGATTTTTCTTTGCTTATTAAGCTGGCTTTTTCTAATGTTAATGCGGTGTTTTTTAGATATTCAATATCCGGTTTATAAAATAAATAAACATCATAATTTTTTGATGAACTTATATAATTTTTAGATTCATCGATTTTATCTGAATCAAACTCTTCTCTGGTTGATGTATAAAAAACATAGCGAGCAAGCTCTTCATATGAGGGCATATTTTTCCCTTGCAATATGCTTTCCATTTCTATTGGTTCTCCAAGTTCAAAATAGCTGAATGTACCACCTAATCCATTTTTAAGGTTTTCATCTTTTGAATTTTTTACGCCTTTGATAACTCTCCTTACTCTTTCTGCTGTTATTTTATTAGCATAATCTTCCATTTCAATCAGAATGAATTTTCGATTACCACCATCTTCTTTATTTAAATCAAGTACAGCATGAGCTGTTGTTCCTGAACCGGAGAATGAATCTAAAATAATATCATTTTTATCAAGCACATATGAAAATATTTGTTTCAATAGTTGCACAGGTTTTGGGTTATCAAAAACTTTTTTACTTTCTATAAATATTTCTTTTAGTTCATACGCACCTAATCGTCCATCTAATTGTATAACACTTGGTAATTTATCTTCATTTCCAATTTTAATTAATTCATTTTTTGCATCAGAGTCTTTAGATTTCCATATTTTGTTAATTTCATTTTTATTTTTTGCATAACAAATAATATATTCATGCTCTATTGCAATATTTGTCGGATTATTATCAGTTACATTTTTCCATACAATCGTTCCAATCCAATTGTCATTATTAAATATTTCATTTGCTAGCAACTGTAAATTATATAATTCATTATCATCTATACTTATGAAAATTACTCCATTTTCTGATAATAGTTCTCTAAGCAACTTCAATCTTGGCATCATCATACATAACCATTTTTCATGTCTGCATAGATCATCTTTATCTACAACTTTTTCCAGCCATTCTTTAATTAATGGACTATTGACATTATCATTATAAATCCATTTTTCATTACCTGTATTATATGGCGGGTCAATATATATACATTTTATTTTACCGGCATATGTAGGCAGTAAAGCTTTTAATGCAGCAAGATTATCACCATGAATAATAAGGTTATCATGCAAGCTGACATTATCTGTCATACTGTATTCTTTTTTTGGAATCAATTGATGATATTTTACAGCTAAATGATGATTCTGAACAAAAGACTTTCCCTTGAAATTTATTGTAGGCATATTAAATAGTCCTGTTTGTGATGATAGTATCAGAAGAAATAATATTATGTCACTTTTTTTTAGTCAAGTATTATAAGCAGCTCTGGTTATCCCACACTTAGTGCTGTTTCTATTGATTGAAGTTCTGCTCATAATATATCTATGTGCTCTTTAGATAATGCCTTGTTCATGCTTCTAATGGCACAAAATTTGCCACACATGGAGCAGGAATCGTCATGTTCTGGTTTTCTTTCTCTACGAATTTTTTTTGCTGTTTCCGGGTCAATAGCACACTGCCATTGACTTTCCCAGTCGAAAATTCTTCTGGCCTCTGCCATTCTATCATCTATTGCCCTTGCTCCTCTAACTCCTTTGGCAATATCAGCTGCATGGGCTGCAATTTTGGATGCTATTATCCCCTGTTTCACATCGTCCAGACTGGGTAGAGCCAAATGTTCTGCTGGAGTTACGTAACATAGAAAGGCTGCTCCGTGTGATGCTGCAATGGCTCCTCCTATGGCAGCTGTAATATGATCATAGCCTGGTGCAATATCTGTAACCAGGGGGCCTAGCACATAAAAAGGTGCTCCGTTACACAGGGTTTCCTGTATTTTCATATTGGCTGGAATTTGGTCAATAGGCATATGACCTGGTCCCTCTATGATTACCTGTACATCCTTTTCCCAGGCTCTTTTGGTTAGCTCCCCAAGTACAACCAGTTCTTCAATTTGACATACATCTGATGCATCTGCCAAGCATCCTGGTCTGCAGGCATCCCCCAGGGATATAGTTACATCAAATTCTCTGCATATATCTAATATTTCATCGTAATATTCGTAAAAGGGATTTTCTTCTTCTGTCATAGACATCCAGGCAAATACCAGAGAGCCTCCTCTGGATACTATATTTGTTTTTCTCTTATGCTTTTTTATTTGTTCTATGGTTTTTCTGGTAATTCCACAATGTAAGGTGAGAAAATCTACTCCATCTTCTGCATGAAGCCTTATTACATCAATGAAATCCCTGCCTGTCAGAGTATCCAGATCCCTCTGGTAATGTATCACTGAATCATATACAGGCACGGTTCCTATCATTGCAGGACATTCCCTTATTAATTTTTTACGAAATGGACTGGTATCACCATGAGAAGATAAGTCCATAATGGAATGAACGCCCATATTTATTGATTCCATTACCTTTTCCATTTCCAGGTCATAATCCTTGCAGTCTTTAGACACTCCCAGGTTTACATTTATTTTGGTTTTTAACATGGAGCCTATTCCCTCTGGGTCAATAGACTTATGGTTTTTGTTTGCACATATTACAACCTTTCCTGCTGCAACAAGGGGTATTAATTCTTCTATTGTCATCAGTTCTTTTTTGGCTACTATCCTTAGTTCTTCTGTTATAATTCCTTTTCTTGCTGCTTCCATTTGGGTGGTATATTGTTTTGACATTACCTTCTCCTGTATTTCACATACGATTAAGCGCTTACCTATACACAGGTTCATCACGGACTTCAAAACCCTGGATATCTAATTTTTCAGCCTTATAGATGTGTTTATACCCTTGCTATGAGTTAAATATGATATAATGCCACTTGATAAGGTTTACCCTGTCAAGTGAGTATTAGGCTTTTTGTAATGTTGATTTGCAAAAGTTTAGGTTAGCTGGTTAAAACTATTTCTGAATCAATACAATATTTCTTGCCTTATATAATATTAACTTATTTTGCGGGATCAGATTGTTTTTTCTGAAAAGCGGGTTTGGAAAAAATCATTTTTTTAGTACAACAAGGAGATATATTTTTTAATAATATTTTCATATTGAAAATTTTCCTGATATCTTTTTCTGGAGTTTTTCATAAATTTTTCTAATAATTGTTCATCTTCCATTAAAATATGTAATTTTTCTTTAATATACTTTATGTTGTCTCTTTCAACCAAAAAACCAACATCTTCCGTAACAGTTTCTTTACATGCTGTAATATTAGAAGATAGTAGCGCACAAGCAGTAGACATAGCTTCAATAAAAACAATTCCCTGTGTTTCACTTGAAGACAGGAGTGAGAAAATCCTGGCTTGATTTAATATCTTCTGATATTCCGGTTTATCATTATCTAACCATCCCATAAAGATTATATTATTATTGCCCCTGGCTAATTTTTCTAACTCCTTCCTGAAGGGGCCGTCTCCGGCTATATATAATTTCCAATCTTTTTTATTCAGTTCCAAAAATGATTTTATAAGAAATTGAAAGCCCTTTCTCTCAAGTAATCTTCCGCTTGAAAGGACAATATTTTCTTTAGGTATATTTCTTTTATAAAAATCTTTGGAACCATTAGGAATAACCTCGATTCTATATTTCCCTATTTTTTCTTCGATCAGATCTTTTAGATAATTCGAAGGAGTGGTTAGAGCCTTGGCTTCTCTGCAAACTTTTTTTAAAATTGAGCCTGTGAATTTATGTAGTAGCTTAAACCTGTCAGTATTATAACCTGGAACATCACTTCCGTGGCTTGTGATTATATATGGAATATTAAACTTCTTTTTTACCCAAAGAGCAATAATTCCTGTAGGAATAATAAAATGGCAATGGCAAACATCATAGTAATTTTTTTTGAGATGTTTTTTTAAAAATTTTTTTGATGAAATAATATATGTTAATTGTTCCCATGGATGACAAATTTCTTTTTTAGATCTTAATGAAAAAACCCTATAAATATTCATTCCATCTTTTTTCTCGAACCTTGCTAGTCCTTTATAAGCCATAGTAATGACATCAACTTTGTATCCAAGCTGAGCATAGCCTTTTGAAAGCTCATAAGAAACCGGAGAAGCTCCACCTCCAAGTGGAGGAAATTCATAGTTTAAGATTAAAATTTTTTTCTCCATTATATTTTACTAGCCCCTGGATTAAAATTCAGCCCTCTATTTTAGCAGAGAAGATAAGGGTTAAGAATATTAAAAAATCCATTTATGTTCAAATTTTCTTATGCATGATTAAGGAATTATAGAAATTGTCCTATTCCTGGTGGAAGTTTATAACTCTATATTCAGCATTCTCTCAGCATACTTTTCTGTCTATCTTAATTTTATTTTCATTCAACATTTTGCTCTTATTTTGTATTAAAACTTTTATTTTCAGAAATCCTTATTGGAAAATTAATTTCCCAACAGCTTTGGAGACATAATTTAACTACCAGATAATTAATATATGGAAAAATTTAAAACCCTGATTTTTGTTTGACAATAAGGAGCAGCTTGCTGACTTTATTATTGGGTAAAATAATTATAATAAGAGATGGAGCATAATATGTCG
>CAYTLM010000161.1:0-4699 GCA_964438485.1 uncultured Leptospirales bacterium
TGTCGATTAATCTGGTGCGTTTAATAAATTCATAGCAGCTTCCAGTTGATTTTTAACTATCCATTTGTCACTTTTTGTCTCGTCACAAAAAGCGACGCAAAAAAGACGCGCTTAGCCAGCGGGGCTGACGCCAGAACTCGTCTCGCCAGCTGCGCTGGACTCGACTCAAACAAGCTGGCTGAATAGGTATCGCCTGCGGCGATGATTTTGGAACTGTTTGTATTAGACTAAAAAATAAAAATCCATGCTCTGACCCCTGGTTACCTCGACACACCAGCTTCGCCGGCACTCGGTAACTATTGATCCGCCGGACTTCGAGTGGCTCGCAGAGCTGTATCGAGAAGAAGGCGACTTTAAGGAATCAGATAGGTGCATTAATAGACAGAATAGAATTTGTTTGATAAAATAAGCAATAAAAAAAGACCAGGTTTTTACCTGATCTTTTTTTGTATCTTGGGCGCTGACGGGATCGAACCGCCGACCCTCTGCTTGTAAGGCAGATGCTCTCCCAGCTGAGCTAAGCGCCCCTATTTATATTTTCTTTTCTGTTGATTTACTCGCTTTAAAATTTAATTTTATCTTAGCAGGTACATCAATTGTTTTTCCTGCAATGGGCGATTTAATCTGTCTTTTTTCCTGTTTTACCTGAGAAAAAGATCCAAAGCCTCTGATTTCAACTGTTTCGCCATTATGTACTGATTCTATAATTTTTGATAATAAGGTGTTTAAAACTAATTCAATTTTTTTTTTTGAAATACCGGTTTTTATGATTATTGATTCAACAAGCTCAGTCTTATTCAAGAAAAATACCCTAGGCTGTTTCTTTTAATGTAGCCAGTGCTGCATTGACTTTTTTAGCAAGTCTGGATTTTTTTCTTGCAGCTGTATTTTTCTTTATAATTTTTTTACCAGCAGCTGTGTCTATTGTTTTGATAAATGTTTGGTGAAATTCCTGAACTTTATCTTTATCTATTCCATCTTTAGATTCAATAGTTTTAATTACTTTTTTTGCAGCTGTTCTTATTGCTGATTTTGCCTGAGAATTACTTGCACGTAATTTTACATTTTGACGATTTCTTTTTTTCTGCTGTTTTATATTAGCCAAGTTTTTACCTTCAAATTACTAGTGATTTATCCTGAATATATTTCCATATATGTTTCGATACTAAAAAACTGTCAAGCAGAATGCAGATTTTTTTTAAAATATTTATTTTTTTATCTAACCTGCCCAAAAGTTTTTTTATACTTGCATCTTTATTTATGCCTGTATATTTTAAGTATATATGTCTATAAATATAAAACTAAAAGAGGAGCAATATTATGAGAACCTGGATTACTATGTTTTGTTTTATTATTGTTTCAGTATCAGTTACAGGTGAACCGCAATGGCAAAAGGAATTTTCAAAAGAGGGTATTGATGTTTATACCAGGGCTATTGAAGGTGCTTCTATAAAAGAATTCAAGGGAACAGGAATAATTGATGCTACCATAGAGGATGTAAATGCTGTTCTTGATGATATTCCTGGTTTAACAAGATGGATGCCAGATTGTCTGGTTTCAAAGGTTATAGAAAAAAAAGGAGCTAACCATTATATTCTTTATCAGGTAATTAAAACTCCATGGCCTTTACAGCACAGGGACTTTGCTTTTGAAACTAAAATAACAATTTCTCCAGATAAGATTATTCGCACAGTGAAGGCTTTATCTCATCCCTCTGTAGCACCTGTTGATAAATATGTAAGGATTATTGATATGACAGGGGAGTGGATTTTGAAAAGGCATGGTAATGATGGGGAAAAAACCTATGCAGAGTATAGAATTAAATCTGATCCAGGTGGAAGTATCCCTGTTTCTATTGCAAATTCAAGCAGCAAAAAACTTCCCTACCAGACTATTCTGGGTTTAAGAAAAGAGCTTGTGAAATAGGTTTTATTTGTGTTTAATAATTAATTGTAATAATATTTATTTTTTATATATTATAGTTAACTAATTTACTATAATATACTCTATAATGTTTCAGGTCTGCTTCTAGCTTATTCTGAAAACTATAAAAACGGGAAAGTGAATGAAATATTTGACTAAAAAGAAGTGTCTTGTTTTTTTCCTTTTAATTTCAATTTTTTCAGCTTATTTTCTTTTTGCTGCAGAAACTGCTCCAGGAAAATACGCTGTTATTGAATTAAGCGGAACTGTGAATCCAATTGTTGCTGAGTATATAGTTGAATCAATGGAAGCTGCTGTTGCTGAGGACAACAGTTTTATAGTTCTTTTGATGGATACTCCAGGTGGATTAATGGATTCCATGCGCGAAATAATTAAAGCGATTCTTACTTCAAAAATACCAGTTGTGGTTTATACCTATCCAAAGGGAGCCCAGGCTGCATCAGCTGGTGGATTTATAATGCTTTCAGCTCATGTTGCTGCGATGTCGCCTGGTACAGAGATAGGGGCAATGCACCCTGTAAGCCCCATGCTCGATTTTATGAAAAAAGATGATAAGGGCGGCCCTGAAGGGGTTATGGAGAAAAAAGTACTTAATGACACAGTAGCCTATGCAAGAAGTCTGGCACAAAAAAGAGGTCGTAATGTTAACTGGGCTGTTGATGCTGTGAATAAAGCAATATCCAGCAGCTATCTTGAAGCACATAGGCTTGGTGTAGTTGATATTATTGCTGAGGATATGGATGATCTGCTTAAAAAGCTCAATAACCGCAAAATTGATTTAAATGGTACACCCTTTACTTTTAAGACTGATGGTATAAGCTCTTCCAGTTTTAAGATGACATGGAAGCAGTCTACTGTGAACAGGTTTGCAGATCCCCAGATTATTCTTCTCCTTTTTTTGATTGCGGTTGCAGGTATAGGAATGGAGTTTAAAAATCCTGGAATGATTTTCCCTGGAGCTATAGGTTCTATTGCCTTAATTCTGTTTCTTCTTGGAATAAGGATTATACCTATTAATGGTATTGGACTGCTTCTTATAATTTTAGCTTTTGTGCTGTTTGTACTTGAACTACAGTTTGTAAGCTACGGTTTGCTTACAATAGGAGGTATTGTGTCTTTTGTTCTTGGAGCAGTTATTCTGTTTGACTCGCCTCTTCCTGGAGGGGGATTGCCATGGTCTACTATTATAGCACTGGTCATTGTTGTTATGGCTTTTGTTTTTTTAGTGCTAAGGGCAATTATTGATGTGCATAAATCAAAAGTAACAACAGGGCTGGATGGTCTTATTGATTCCCAGGGTGTAGCTTTGGCTGATTTTAATGATTACAACGAAGGAAAAATAAGGGTGCATGGTGAGATTTGGCATGCTGTTTCAGATGAAAAAATTTACAAAGATCAAAAGGTGATTATTGTAGAAAATACCGCTGGTATGGTGCTCAGGGTTAAAAGTATTAATTAAAATGATAATAATAAATGGAGGTTTTAAATGTTTGGAAGTTTAGGCTTTATACCATCGCTGATTATTCTGATTCTGATGATTCTTATACCTGCGATTAAGGTAATTAAAGAGTATGAAAGGGCTGTAGTATTCAGGCTTGGCCGCCTTGTAACACCACCAAAGGGTCCAAAAGGTCCTGGCCTGGTTATTATTATTCCTTTTATTGATAAATTTGTAAGGGTTAATCTTCGTCTTGTGGTTCTGGATGTACCTGCACAGGATATTATTACAAGGGATAATGTTTCTGTAAAGGTCAATGCTGTTGTTTATTTTAGAGTGGTTGAACCAAATAAGGCAGTTACTGAAGTTGACGATTTTCTTTATGCTACTTCACAGCTTGCACAAACCACTCTTAGGAGCATACTTGGTCAGTTCGAGCTTGATGATCTTTTAAGCAACAGGGATCACATCAACTCCGAGCTTCAGACAATTCTGGATCATCAGACAGATGCATGGGGAATCAAGGTTTCTGCTGTTGAGGTTAAGCATGTGGATCTTCCACAGGAGATGCAGAGAGCCATGGCCAAGCAGGCTGAAGCTGAAAGGGAAAGAAGAGCCAAGGTTATTAGTGCAGAGGGTGAGTTCCAGGCAGCTGGTAAAATGGTTGATGCTGCTGCATTGATGGAAGTACATCCCATAGCTTTACAGCTAAGGTATCTTCAAACCTTGAGGGAAGTTGCAAGTGAGAATAACTCAACTACACTTTTCCCTATACCTATTGATATGTTAAATATTTTTGCCAGGAAAAAAACTGAGGAATAAACTGCTGATACAAATAAAAATGCCCGCAAAAGCGGGCGTTTTTATTTGTATCTTTTCAGACTGGTGAGCCTTAAATTTTTTACAACCTCTTTTATTCCTGATACATTTTATCTATATGATCTTTATATTTTGCTCCAATGTCATTTCTTTTAAGCTTCATTGTTGGAGTAAGCTCTCCGCCTTCTTGTGTAAGTTCCTCAGTAAGCAGGGTAAATTTCTTTATCTTTTCCACTTGCCCAAGGGATTCAGTTCTGGCTTCAATTATTTCTGCATAGTGTTTAATTATGGCAGGATTATTAACAAGCTCTTCCCTTGATGAATAGGTGATATTGTTTTTCTTGCAAAAATCCTCAAGAATGACAAAATTCGGCACAACAAGAGCTGATATAAACTTTTTACCTTCTCCTATTGTAACAAACTGCTCAATAAAAAGCTCATCTCCAAGAAGTACCTCTATCTGCTGGGGAGAAATATTTTTTCCGCCTGCTGTGATAA
>CAYTLM010000162.1:0-4666 GCA_964438485.1 uncultured Leptospirales bacterium
TGGTTGTACTTCCGCCTGATCTTCTTGAATCAGCAAAACAGCTTTTTAAGAAATAATTATTGTCCATACACATCAACCCCCGGCGGAATGAAATTTTTTATCTAAGAAATCTTTTTCCGCCGCCCCCTTAAAGGGGGCTATTAACTTGTTTCGTGCTTTATTGATACATCTTTTATATTTTAGAGTTTAGTAAAGTACAAATGTGAACAGAAATTTATCAAGTCCCACTTTGGAGGATTTAGGGGGTTCTGTCTTAGGATAAAGGGAAATGAAGTTTATTATGTTTCCCAATAATCTGGAATGAGCCATTTTTTCAAATTGCTTTGTCATATTTTAATTCTTCAGATGGATAATTAGTAATTAACAATTCTGTTAGTTTTCCACGTCTTCCTGCATTTGAATTCACCATTCTGGTAGCAAAAACTCTTTTGATACTAAATTGCTTATACAAATCATCAAAAAAATTATCATCAGGATTTTCACCTTTTACATCAGAATTGCTTAATATAAAATTATGACCAAGTAAATTGATTTTTTTACAAAAGTTGCTTAGCCGAATTTGTTCCGAATCATTAAAATCTTCTTTTGCATAAGAATTAAAACCGGATGTTTCGCTCAAGGGCTTGTAGGGCGGATCAAAATAAAAGAAGCTATTACTTGTGGCATATTTTAAGGTGTCCTCAAAATCGCCTGTTAATATTTTTACTTTTTGCAATATTTCACTGTCTGCAAAAATTGTTTGTTCATCACAAATTTTAGGATTTACGTATCGACCAAATGGCACATTAAAAAGCCCTTTCCTGTTTACACGATATAAGCCATTAAAACAGGTGCGGTTTAAAAAAATAAACAATGCTGTATTCTCAACAGAATCAAGAGCTTTTGAATTAAACCTTTCTCTTTTATCTAAAAAATATTCTTTTCGCTTTTCTTCATCCAGAGGTAAATACTCATCCTGTATTACTTGCAAAAATTTAATTAGCTCAGATGGCGTTTCCTTAATTGTTTTATATGCACTTGTTAAATCAGGATTTATATCATTTATGACTGCTTTTTTAATGTTTGGGTATTGCTGTAAAATCCAGAACAGAACAGCTCCTCCACCAACAAAGGGTTCTATATAGGTTAAATTTTTTTGTTGAGCAAAATTTTCAGGCAAAGCCTTTTCTATAATTCCAAGAAGCTGAGTTTTGCCTCCAACCCACTTTATGAATGGTTTTGCCTTTATAGTCATATATAGTTGTTTACCAAAAGTGGTTCATTATTCTTTTTATACTCATCAACAAAACCTGCTATTAGCTCCTTTATCTCAGACATTACTTCCTCATAGGATTCAGATTCAGCATGGCATCCTTGAAAGGCTGGACATTCTGCATAAAATCCACCCTCTTCACATTCTTCTACAATGATCTTGAATACATATTCCATAATTACGCCTATTATAAAAGGGTAACTTTATTTACCTACAAATTCACCATCCTCAAATTGCCCTACATATTTACCACCATCGGGAAAAGTCAAAGTCCCTTGGCCATTATCACAGTTACCATAAATACATTTTCCATATGTTTGAGTATATGAAAAAATAGGTAGATTGGTTATAAGAATTAACAATAATAAAATCAGTGTAAATTTTTTCATAACAAAACCTTTTTATTTTATAAAATTTTTAATTATTATTTAAAACTCAACATAAAAAATATTTTTGTATAAAAACACTTTATTATACTGTTTTTTTATTTATCGTCAATACTTTTTTAATATTACAATTGTTCCGCTTGTAAATGGCAAGTACAATAAGGAAATGGAAAACGCCATCAGATGGCAGGCTAAATCAGGAATGGGTGGCAGGTTTCACCGGAATACGCGCCAGGAACTAATTATAAAAAATTACTTGATTTTTTATAACCTTAAGATTATTGCTACATTTATGTTAAGTTACACATAGAGAGATATTATGGCTAATGAAAGAAAAACTGAAATATTATTTAGAAATAATATTTATAATGATGAATATTATAAAAAAAATAAAATTATAATTGAAGAGCAATCTTCTGATAACTCAAAAATAAACAAACTTTTATTGAATGCATCTAAAAGTGGCGAAAAAAAAGGTTTTCCTGAATTTATTATTCAATTTAAAGAAAATCCAGATTTTATTATAGTTATTGAATGTAAAGCCAATACAAAGTATCATATTTCTCAAACAAAAAAAAATTATAAAGAATATGCTGTTGATGGCTCTTTACTTTATGCTTCTTTTCTATCTAAGGAATATGATGTTTTAGCAATAGCTATAAGTGGTGAAAAGAAAAATAATTTAAAAATATCTCATTTCTTACAATTAAAAGGTACAAATGAGGCTCATAGTATTTTTAATGAAGATAAATTTTTACCGCTAGATGACTATCTAAATGGATATAAAACAGATGAACGAAAATTTAACCAAGATTTTCAAGATTTACTTAAATATTCAAAAGATTTAAATGATAAATTACATACATTGAAAGTACCTGAATCCAACAGGAGTCTTTTAATTAGTGGAGCATTAATTGCTTTATCTGATACAGCTTTTTGTAATGCATACAAATATCAAAAACCAAAAGAATTATCAGAAAATTTAATTAATACTATAAAGAATAAATTAACTAACGTACAAAATGAACATATTAAAGATATTATTACAACATATAGTTTTATCACAACACATACTATTTTATCCAGAAAAGAAAATGAATTACGTGAGATAATAACAAATGTTGATAACAAAATAAATAATTTTATTAAAACATATAAATATTTTGATACATTAGGCCAATTTTATATAGAATTTTTAAAATATGCTAATAATGATAAAGGTCTTGGAATTGTTTTGACCCCACCCCATATTACTGAATTATTTTGTGAGATAGCTAACATAAATAAAGATAGTATTGTATTGGATACATGTACAGGTACAGGTGGTTTTTTAATATCAGCAATGAAGCAAATGGTTATTGATGCAGGTGGAGATAAAAAAAAGGGAAAAAGAATCAAAACAAAACAAATTATTGGTGTTGAGTTACAGCATAGTATTTTTTCATTAACTTGTTCAAATATGTTTATTCATGGTGATGGAAGAAGTAATCTGATTAAAGGTAATTGCTTTGATCAAAAAATTATTAAAACAATAAATAAATTCAAGCCAAATGTAGGTTTTTTGAATCCGCCTTACAAAGCAAGTAAAAATGATATTGAAGAATTAGAATATGTTTTAAATAATATTATTCAACTAGAAAAAGGGTCATATTGTATCGCAATTATTCCTATGTTTAGTGCTACAGCTACCAGTGGAGTTAAAGCAGAATTAAAAAAAAGACTTTTAGATAACCACACCTTAGAAGCCGTTTTTTCTATGCCTAATGAATTATTTCATAATTCCGATGCAGCAGTAAATACATGTATTATGGTATTTAAAGCAAAGGAAAAACATCCTAATAATTTCAAAACATATTTTGGTTATTGGAAAGAAGATGGATTTATTAAAATCAAACACATTGGTAGAACTGATTATTACAATAAATGGAGCAAAATAAAAAAACAATGGATAGAAAACTTTAGAAACAAAGAGGAAATTCCAGGTCATAGCATAAAAAAAGTGGTAACTGCACATGATGAATGGTGTGCTGAAGCTTACATGGAAACTGACTATAATAACTTAACTGAACAAAATTTTATTAATAATATAAAATCTTATTTATCATATTTGTTCAATAAGCAAAATAGTAATTTATCTATCAATATAAAATCCTGTTTATCAAAAAAAATAGCATTAAATACAGATGATTGGAAATATTTTAAATATGATAGAAAAGATGAAGGAATATTTAATATTCAAAAAGGTAAAAGATTAACCAAGAAAGACCAAAGTGATGGAGACATCCCATATGTTAGCTCATCATCTCTTAATAATGGTATTGATAACTATATTGGCAATGGTCATACTGATGAAAATTGTATTTCATTTGCATGTTATGGTTCTATAGGTGAAGTCTTTTATCAAAATGAAAAAGTTTGGGTTTCAGATAATGCTAATGTATTTTATTTGCGAGATAAAGAATTAAATCCATTTATAGCGTTATTTTTAGTAACAATATTAAAATTAGAGCAATACAGATTTTCATATGGAATGACAGGAAAAAAAGAAAGGCTACAAAATTTTGATATAAAATTACCTTGTAATAGACAAGGTCTTCCGGATTGGAATTATATGGAAGACTATATCAAGTCGTTGCCATATTCTTCAAATCTGTAAAAATCTCGTCCATCCGTGACCTCGGAAAATCGTTACTATAATAAAGTTTATGTGCTTTATTTTCTATTGTAAATGACAAGTACAATTCCTACCCCTGTGAAAGTACTTTTCCCAGGTTGTCGGTAAACAAAATTCCCAATCTATAAAAGAGTCAAATGGTTATTCACCTCCTTTTTTATTTTTATTTTTTATTCTATAAGAATCTCCATCCATGTTAAAAATATGAGCATGATGAAGTAATCTATCCAGCATTGCTGTTGTCATAATAGAATCACCCATCATTTCAGCCCAGTTTTCAAAACTTTTATTTGATGTTAAAACAACGGGTGCTTTTTCATACTTCACATAAGCTTGATATCAAAGGTGAATCAA
>CAYTLM010000163.1:0-4618 GCA_964438485.1 uncultured Leptospirales bacterium
GCCAACAAGGGCAAGGAACTGGCAGCCCTTTAATGTGCCTGATAATTTTGCTGCTGTTTTTTCTTTAAGGGTGTTTTCACCTGAGGTATGGGATGATTTTTATAAAAAATATAGGGACAACAGTGTTTTTTTTAGCAGGAGCGATAAGGTCCTGTTCAGGGGCAGGGACTATGTTTATGTTTTAAAGTATGGTGTTTCTCTTCCGGTTGACTTATACTCATACTCCAAAGATGTTGAACCTATAGTTTCCTCTTTTTCATATACAGGGAGAAAATAGATTTTTTGATGTCATGGTTTTTATAATTACATCACACTTGTGCTTAAAAAAAGAGTTGATGATCCTCTGCTCTTTATCATATTTGTATAATTATATATTGGGTTCATTCCGTATCTTTAAGATAATAAATTCGTAAAAATGGATGTAGTTATATGAATAGGAAATTTTGTTTTGTTAAAGCTCTTGTTGTTCTGCTAATTGTTTTTTCCCTGTCATGTTCAAAAGGAGGAAACAGGGTTAAGCTGGGAATACTTCCTGCCATTGATTCTCTTCCTCTTATAGTGGCTGAAACAGAGGGTCTTTTTAAAGATGAAGGCCTTGATATTGAGATTGTAATGTTTGCCAGTGCTCTGGAAAAAGAAGCAGCATTTCTTTCCTCTGCTTTGCACGGAGTGTTTGGTGATCCTGTTACTGCCTTGCTTGCTTTAAAAAGTCCTCTTGATACAGGGATTTTTACCGAGTCTTCCCGCTCTGGTAAAAACAGGATGTTTGGTCTTGTTGCTTCTCCCGGGTCAAATGCCAGGAGCTTTGAATCTGTAAAGGAGGGGCAGATTGCAATAGCAAGTGGAACTGTTGTGGATTTTTTTTTAGATGAAATTTCCCTGTTTAATAATTTCAATCCGGAGAAGTTGCAAAAGCTTGAGGTAAAAGGAATACCTTTAAGGTATCAGATGCTCATGTCAGGCCAGGCCGAATTTGCCATGCTTCCTGAACCTCTTGTAAGCAAGTCAGAAAGGGATGGAGCCAGGGTTATTGCAGATGATCTGTCCCTGGATATTACAGCAACAGTTATAAGCCTGAGTGCGGATTTCCTCGATCAAAATAAGGACTTTGCCAAAAGCTTTACAAGGGCATACAACAAAAGCGTTAATCTTATAAATACCCATCCTGATAAATACAGGGACCTTATGGTTACAAGACTTCGCCTTCCTGAAGAGTTGAAGGAGTCCTTTGCTATACCTGTATATAATGAAGTAAAGGTTCCTTCTGAAAAGGATATTACCAGGGTTTATTCCTGGATGAAAACCAAGGGAATTCTGGAAGCTCCATTAAAATATGAAAAGACAATATGGAAACAGTAGATAAAATTGATTTCTTTAAAAAATGTAAGCAAGGAATTTCACGGTAATTCTGTCCTCTCTGATATATCATTTGATCTGTATGATGGGAATTCCATTTCTGTAATAGGTCCATCAGGCTGTGGTAAAACCACTCTTCTTTATATTGTAGCAGGCCTTATAAAGCCTTCCTCCGGCACTGTGCACATCAATCAAAAAGAGGTAAAGGAGACCAGATATAAAACTTCGTTTATACTCCAGGACTATGGTCTTCTTCCATGGAAAACTGTATTCAGGAATGTTTCTCTGGGTATGAGAATAAAAAAAGTTCCTGACAAAGAGGTTAAGGGAAGAGTTGAAAGGGTTTTAAAGGAGATGCAGATATATTCTTTAAAAGACAGGTACCCTGCCAATTTAAGTGGAGGGGAAAAGCAGAGGGTTGCCATTGCCAGGGCTCTTGCAACTGACCCTGAGATCCTTCTTATGGATGAGCCTTTTTCATCAATAGATACCCTTACCAGGGAAAAACATCAGAACACAGTTATGGAAATTCAGGAGCAAAAGAGCCTTTCAATTCTTCTTGTGACTCACAGCATTGAAGAAGCGGTTTTTTTGGGGGATAGAGTAATTATAATGTCAAAGAGGCCGGGAAGCATAGCTGAAATTATTGATAATAAGAGAACAGGGGATAAGAGCTTCCGTGATTCTGAGTATTATTTTGAACAGTGTAAAAGGGTCAGGGGGATCATAGAGTCCATGTGAAAAAGGGATCTTCCTTTGTAATAATAGCATCTGCACTTGGCATTAGCCTGATAATATGGAAAGCCCTTTCTTTTATGGTTGCATCACCTGTGCTACCGCCTCCTGAAATAGTTTTACCTGTTTTTATACATGAGATAGGGAACCCCATTTTTCAGACGCACTTTGCTGTAAGTGGATTTCGTGTAATTGTGAGTATTGCTGCTGCCTGGATTATTGCTTTTCCTGCTGGTGCATTAATAGGTTACAATCCCAGGCTGGACAGGGTTTTATCACCTGTTATTTTTTTAACATATCCTGTTCCCAAGATGGTACTCCTTCCTGTTATTATACTTCTTTTTGGCCTTGGCAATTTGCCCAAGATAATACTTATTACATTGATTCTTTTTTTTCAGATACTTGTAGCAGTACGGGATGGTGTGCGCAACACTGATCCCAAGTACTATGATTCTATTTTTTCCATGGGTGGAGGCAGGAAAGATGTGCTTGTCCACGCAGTAATTCCTGCTGCACTACCTCATAGCTTTACAGCAATAAGAATAAGCATTGGTACAGCGGTTTCGGTTCTTTTTTTTACTGAATCCTTTGCAACTGAAGAGGGTCTTGGATTTTTAATTATGGATGCCTGGGGCAAGGGAGACTATGTTATGATCTTTGCCGGTATTACAGGCATGAGTCTTTTGGGGTTTCTTCTTTATTTGGTTTTTTCTTTGCTTGAGCGCAGGCTCTGTCCCTGGAATTATACAGGAACACAGCAGAGTATAAAAAAGGCATAAACGTTACCTCGATACACCGACTTTGTCGGCACTCGGTAACCGTTAGGAATGGGTTCGCCGTACTTCTAACGGCTCGTAGAGCTGTATCGAGAAGAAGGTGGATAATATAAAATTTTATTTGACCTTTTTTATACTTTTAACTATTATATAATTATATGTTATAATTAGCGGAGTGAATTTATGAATCTTTCAAAAGATGATCTTTTGCAGATAGAAAATCACATAAAAAGCAATATTGCTTCATGGATTGAGGATACCTCTTTTACAAAATCTCATTATTTTAATGAGATAGAACTAATCGAAAGAATAGTTCGTGTTCAAGAGGAGCTTAAAAGCCAGAGAGAACTTATGTTGGCTGGTTTTGAGCAATCAAATAAACGTTTTGAAGATATGCAGAAATACACGGATAAGCGTTTTGAAGTGATGCAGGAAAATATGGATAAGCGTTTTGAAATGATTCAGAATAATATGGATAAGCGTTTTGAGCAGGTAGACAGAAATTTTGAGATAATACAAAAAAACATGGATAAACGCTTTGAGCAGGTAGATAAAAATTTTGAAATAGCACAAAAAAATATGGATAAACATTTTGAAATGATTCAAAATAATATGGATAAGCGTTTTGAAGACGTAAATAGCAGATTTACCATGATGTTTACTTTTATGTCTTTGGGATTTACAATCCTTGCTGCAATGATGACTATTTTTAAATTTTTAGCTTAGATTCCTAATACAGGCTCTGATCCCTTCTTGGTTTTGCAGTGATTCTTCCCCATATTTATTATTGATCTTTTAATCTTTTTTTATTGCTAAATAGATGGCCGGAATAATGCTGTGGCAATGATTAAAGGATAGTGCCATGGATAATGTAATTAGCATAAATGAAATGTTTTATTCCCTTGAAGGTGAGACTTTAACAGCCGGATTCCCTGCATTTTTTATAAGGCTTGGCGGGTGTAACCTGGACTGTTTTTACTGTGATAGTGAAAAGGCCTGTGTTTATTTTAATGATATGCAACTTGGAGAAATAATTGCCGAGGTTAAGCGAAATGAGCCTTTTCATCATATTACAGTTACAGGCGGTGAACCCCTTTTTCAAAAGAACAGCATTATTCTTTTACAGGAGCTGATTGCCAGGGGGTATATGGTTCAGGTAGAAACAAACGGGAGCATACCCCTTGAAGACGTACCTGAGAATGTGCGTATTATTGTTGATGTTAAAACTCCGTCAAGTGGTGAAGAGGGCTCTTTTTTGATGGATAATATCAGGTTTTTGAAAAAAAACGATGAAGTGAAATTTGTAATATCTAACAAGGCTGATTATGAATTTTCCAAAGAGTTTATGAAAAATCATCTCCACTCAAGTGCTGCTGTGATTAATTTTTCACCGGTTTATGGCGCAATGGAGCCCTCAGAGCTTGCAGAACTTATCCTTAATGACAGGCTAAATGTACGGCTTAATTTGCAGCTTCACAAAATTGCCTGTTTTGATTAGGGCTTATCTGCTTTATCCTTGTAATATAAAAAATATTGTTGCCTATGAAGTGTTTATCTGTTAGATGTAAAAGTATAAGTAACAATTCTTTTGTATTTTAACTCATACTGGTATTAAGCAGTATTTTGATATAAAAATAGAAAAATTTAAAGAGGAACAGATATGGATTATGTAGGACATGTAATAAGGCCCCCATCTGAGGCTTATAGTATGATTATTCAGGTAACTGTGGGTTGTTCGCATAACATGTGTA
>CAYTLM010000164.1:0-4610 GCA_964438485.1 uncultured Leptospirales bacterium
GCATCGCTATATGCTTCAACAATACCTACAAAATGAACTATAAGAGTCATAAAAAATAAAAATCCTGTCATTAAAAGATAGTTTTTATATTCTCTGCTTCCTCTATCTGCAAGTGAGGCCTTAATTAAAAAATAACCTGTAGCAGTGTACCCTATACCAGCTGCAATACAAAACGACAAGCCCTTGGCATCCTGATTTATATAAAAATGCCCGCCACCAGGCATTATCACAGATAAAAGACATACCAGCCTGGGATTTTTTTCTTCACTATTATATTCTGCTTGAGAGTTTCCTGATACATCAACATCAGGCTTTATAAGCCTTTCCTCTTTACTAATATTTTCCCTGGTAGATCCCCTGACTGTTTCCGATTCAATCTCACCCAGAGTTATGGCTGAAACAGATGGCGCCAGATAAATACTGGTAAAAAATAAAATTGCTGTTAATAATGAAATTACAGATCTTAATCTGCATAAAAACACAATAGTACCCTTTCCTTTTGTAATAATCATTTTTCTGTTTTAGAAATATGTTACCCTGTTGCGCCCCTCTTTCTTTGACTGATAAAGTGCCTTATCAGCTCTTTCAATTAAAGATTCCTTATCCATATCTATTGATGAATCATACTGTGTTACACCCATTGATATAGAGACTCCCACAGTAACTCCATTAAAAGTAAAACTGGTTTGCTCAATACAGCTTCTGATTCTTTCTGCTACAATAATAGCCTCATTTATATCTGTTTTAGGCAGAATCACAGCAAATTCCTCACCTCCATATCTTGCTCCAATATCTATGAGCCTGATATTTTCCTTTATAATGAGTGCTACTTTTTTAATTACTTCATCACCAGCCTGGTGTCCATAAGTATCATTAAATTTTTTAAAGTGATCAATATCTGACATAATAAGGGAAAGAGGTCTCTCGTATTTTAACGATCTTTTAATCTCTTCAATTAATATGGTCTGGAAAAAATGATGTATTTTGAGCTTTGTCATCATATCAGTAGTTGCCATTTCATAAAGCATGGCATTGTGAATAGCAATTCCAGCAAGAGAGGCTATATTTAATATATATTCAATTTCGCTTTCAACAAAATCTCCCTGATTTATTCTGTCTCCAAGAACAATTATTCCATTAAGCTCACCCTTGCTTATGAGTGGAACAATAAGATCAGGCTTGAGTTTAATAAGGATCTCGACTGCAGCATCTTCAACATTTGATACTATCTCATTATATGTAAAACAACGGGATTCAATTTCAATATACTTTATCATTGGAGAATAAATTGAAAAGGAATAATCGACTTCGTGATTCAGCTCAAAACCTTTATAATTACGATGCAAAGTAAATTTATCACCACCAAGAGACTTGATAAGGAAAATTCCTGCATTTAAAAGCTGAAGCTGCCCCATACAGGTAAGGAGAATTGAATCTATAAGTATATTGTAATCAAGGGTTGAATTAAGACCTTTGCTGATTTCTATAAGCTGGCGTAGATCATAAATTTTTCTTTCATACTGTTCTATTTGAAATAAAAATTTACTATCAATATCATTGTCACTTGAATGCATAATCAGACCTTTTTGAAATTATTCTGTTTTAAAACCGGAACTTATCTTCCTATCAAGAACTTTTATCAAACAATAGTACCCTTTGTGGAAAGCACTTTTCCCATAAGATTTTCATCTATTGAAAATGCCTGATACAATGCAACTCCCAGAGCTTTAAATATTGATTCATGAATATGGTGTCTGTTATCCCCATATTTTTGCTCTATATGCAAATTCATTTCAGCACTCATTGCCATGGATCTTAAGAACTCAAGGGTTAATTCCTCACTATAGGTGTTGATACTGCCTTTTAACTCATTGCCGGTATATTTGAAATATGCACGGCCTGACATATCAACAGCTGCAAGTGTAAGAGATTCATCCATAGGTATTATGGCATCACCAAATCTTTTAATGCCTTCCTTTGTTCCTAAAGCCTCTTTTATGGCTTTCCCAATGCAGATGCCAGTATCCTCAACTGAATGATGATCATCAATTTCTATATCACCGGAACATTTTATATTAAGGTAAAATCTGCCATGCCTGCTCATTGAATATAGCATATGATCAAGAAAAGGAACCCCGGTATCTATGATTGAATCTAAAGTACTGTCTATATCAACCTCTACGATAATGTCAGTTTCAGATGTTTTTCTTTTTATTATTGCACTTCGTTTCATTTCAACTGATCCGCCTGATTACAAAGAATCTTCATAGTATATACCAATAGTTTGAGAATATCCTATAAAGCTTTACTGCAGTCAAGTCTTAAAAAATTAGACTCAGATTAAATATCATTGTTTATCACTGCATTTTTGTATTGCCTTTCTGAATATAAATTGATAATAATCTCTTTATTTTTATAAATTAAAGGTCTAAATGCTCCGGTATTATAATCTGTCAATTTGGTTGTTTTTTTCCCGGATATATTAAGCCTGTAAATGTTGTAAATCCCATCAAGGTCCCAGCTAAAATAAATATCATCGTTTTCGAATACAGCCAGATATTTTACAGTATTGCTAAATTCCCATAAAAGGGTCATATTTCCCCCTTTACGGTCAATTTTATGAATATTATTTTTATCAGTTTTTTCAACAAATATGATTTTTTCTTTATTTAAAACAGCAGGGAAACAATAAAATGCCTTTCCTTCAGTAACTTTCTCAATCTCCATGGACCCTGTATTTAAAATAAAAATATCATTTCTTGGTCCTTCTGAACCTGAAAAGACAATCCCATCATGAAAATGGCTCCTGGACAGCTCTCTTAAAAAAATATATGGAATGAATATTTTTTGATGCAAAGATGAATCTAAAATATTGTAAAAATAAAAATGAGTTCCGTGCTCTTCTGTAACAGTAATTACAAACTTGTCATCATTATAAAAGCTTCCCTGTATTGTGCCTTGCTTGTGTGTCTTAAAAGGTATAGATGCTACTGTGTTCAGTTCCATTAAATCAGAATCAGAACCTGGCAAAAGAAAATCAATATTATGTGTTAAATTATTATAAGCAAGAATTTCTCCTTTTTGATTAGCAGCAAGAATAGTGTAATTGCTTAACTCAATTATTTTTATTTTATCAATAGAATAGTTAGTTTTCTTTATTTCAAAATAGCGTGATACAAAAAAGCTGTTAAATTTTTCTTCTATTGTTTCCAGCTTGTGCCCGCTTATAAACTCCAAAGATTTAACAAAGCCACCACAATATGAAATATTATTTAATATGGAGATTATTATACTTTTTTCATAAGATTCAGCAATAAAATGAATAAAACCCAGATGCAAAGCATCCAATTCTATTTTGCTGAATTGTTGAGTAGAATTGGAGCTTAATGATAAAGTGATATGCTGATCAATAAGACTGCGCAAAACCATATCATCTTCACTGCTAAAACCTTGTATTAAATAATGAGCCAGGGTTTGTGAAAGCCATGACTCATATCCTTTAATTTTTTGAGGAGAAAAACCGGATGATTTATTATGCAGCATGGAGATTGTCTTATCAATGGTAAACTCCCATATCCGGTTTATTGATTTATTATAATCTTCATCAACATAAACTTTAACCCCAGTACCTGAGACTTTAAAAAAATTTGCGATATTCCATTTATATCCTTTTTTAACAAGATAAATGTCAAAACAGGAATCAGGATTATAGCCAATAAAGTTTTTTATCTTAACAAAATTATTTTCAATATCTGCTGATAAATTAAGCGCATACTCTTTATCTGAATTGCTGTAATGGATTTTGTAGCCATTTTTATTTAGCACATTCCAGGTGGTAAATGCGTATAAATTCAGAGGGAAATAAATTCCTATAGCAAAAATAATAAGTATAAATGTATTTTTTTTTAACAACATTTTAATGGGGAATCCTTATAAGTCGCCAAGAAAGTAGAGAGTCTTTATCTCCTCTGCACATACCCTTCCTTCATTTAAGATCACAATATTATTACAGCTCACATCAATCAATGTAGGAGAAGTGTGATCTTTTAAAAACTCTTCAATTAATAAAATTGGGCAAATATCCTTAAATTGCTTTAATATATTTTTATCGTTCAATATCATTTTACGCGCTGGTGTTTTAAGAGGAAGGTAATAAAGAGGCTTTCCCACTGCATTGATTATATCCAGAACATACTTATGTCTGGGCATTCTCATTAAAAAATTTGAGTTTAGGGAGCACTCCCTGTTTTTCAGTTGAACAATTACTTCACCAGGCCATATCCTTCTTAGAAAGTCATATATTGATTTTTCAACAACAGCTATCTCTTCAAGCATTTTAAAATTGGATATAACAACTTCAAGATTATCACTGCTTTCGCCTGTTAATTCAATAATTTTTCCTGCAATTTCATCAGAGTAAAGCCCCACTAATCCATATATTGAATCTATAGGAAAAATAAAAAGCCCGCCATAATTTATGGTTCTGGATATAACCTCTACCTGTTCCAATGGAATAGAACCATCTTTTTTCAGTTTTTTGAGGTTCAGGTTTCTATAATCAGAGTCAGCTCCCTGCATCATCACATAATCTCTCTCTACAATAATTTATT
>CAYTLM010000165.1:0-4592 GCA_964438485.1 uncultured Leptospirales bacterium
GGTTCTTCAGGAACTCCAAAGAGATCGTTTAATCCCAGGAAGATCAAAGCAATATTTACAGGAACATGTTTTTTTATTATTTTTTTTATTGAATCAATGCCATTGGCAGGGTCAGAGCCTGGGTAAAGGTTAAGAGCAGTGCGGCCATTATATCCTTCTTCAATGATTTCATAATTCGATTGCAAAAGTTTACCCATGAGAGCAGGCCATCTTATATCCTTGCTGAACCTTGCGCCACTTGCAGGCTTGTATCCCCAGGTATTGGAGTCTCCATAGCATAATATTTTTTTCATAAAGATTATAATAATTGTTATGAAAATATTTTCAAGCAGTTTTATAGTAAAAAAATGCCGGTTGAATAATTTTCAACCGGCATTTTTGATAGGTGCTGTTATTTGAATTTGGCTGGTGGAATATTATCCATGCCATGCTTAGTCTGTGCAGCTTTAAGGTCATCTCTGATTTTATTTAGTATGGTAAACATTTTTTCAGGAACCATTTTTTCAGATTTATACATTGCTTCAACACGATCAAGTTTTTCTAAAAATTTAGTTACGCGAATAGAAAAAAGTTTATTATAAAAATCTTCATTTATGTCTTTGCTGAAAATTTCCTTGTATAGTTTTTTGATGTCTTCAAATTCAGGTATATATCCTATTGGTGTTTTAATTGCACTGTATTCTCCATGGGTTCTGCCTTCCATCCAGAGAATCCAGACTTTTTTGTCAACCTTGTCATTTATGAACTTGCCCTCTTCCTTTAGAAAATAGTTTGTAGCAAAAACAAGGGGTGGATTTTTAATTTTTTTTCCGAACTGGAAATGATTATCAAGATATTTGCCAAGGGGAATTGTTAAAAAATCCATGTTAGCCATGGGGCTTGCTTTTCGTACTCCTGCCTGTCCAAGGGTTGCAGCTGTTGTTTCAGATTCAATAGTGGCTCCTATAAAAACGCCGTGATCCCAGTCAAAGCTTTGGTATACTGGAACAGATGTGTCTGAGTCGCGGCCTCCATATATAAATCCGCTTACAGCAACACCTTCCGGATCATTAAGCGCAGGGTCAACATTTTCCAGTTCACTTAAACGGACTGTGTACCTTGCATTTTTATGTGCAGGAAGAATTTCATTTCCCTTGCTGTCCTTTTTGCCTTTATGCCAGTCTCCTGAAAAGTTTGCTCCTTCATCAGGGAGTTCCTGACCCATGCCAAGCCAGTAAGGCTTATCGTTGTTTATAAGTATATTTGAGAAAATAAGCTCTCTGGGTGTTGTGAGTATTTTGTATATTAGAGGGTCATCAATAGCGTTTACATCTTCAATTATTCCAAAAATACCCTGCTCAATATTTACAACAAATGCCTTCCCATCTGCACCTTCTTTGATATATGCAATGTCATCACCAACTATAAGCTGGCCTGGGATCATTGCTGTGGAGGTTTTACCGCATGCACTGGGAAATGCGCCTGTAAAGTAGGTTATGCGATTTTTATTTTCAGGTCTTACTCCCATGATAAACATATGCTCTGTGAGCCAGCCTTCCTTGCTTGCTTTATAAATAGCAAGACGAAGGGCAAGCTTCTTTAAACCTATGCTGTTTCCTGCATACTGGTTGTTTACAGTGAAAACGCCCCCTTCAAGAAGGTCAGCATAAATTCTTCTGTTCTGGATATTAACAGAGCACTTTCGTTCATCAAGCTCACCTGCTGAGTGTATAAAGTAAAAGAAATCACCTGAGCCTTTAAGATTTTTGAATTGCTCATATCCGGCTCTGTAAAGCAGATCCTCACTATGGGCAACATAGGCAGAGTCTGTTATTTGAAGGGCAGAAATGGAAAATCTGGAATTTAGTGGTCCCAGACAGAAAAATCGTATCAGCATTTCCTTGCCTTTCATGATTCCGTCCATAATTTTATGCACTTCATCAAGACCTTCATCTCTGTTCATGGGATTTTGGGCATCATTTAAAGTCATATCACTGTTGATCAGTATGCGTGTGTTGTTTTTGTCTCTGGCCTGATCATTATAACCATCAAAGTGAATGGTGTGACCTTCTGTTTTAAGCCTGGTTTCTTCACCATTTTTTAAGGAAAGATTTCTTACATAAAGAATATCTTCCGGTGAATCTGTAATCACTGTTACTTTGGCAGGCTTGCACAGGTTTATGTATTTTTCTATTATCCTGTGTGCCTTTTCGTTATTTAAATCTGTGATTTTTTTTCTGTTTTTTTCGTCAAGTATTTTCACATCAATATTCACACTTAACCTCCCTGGTTTACACAATTACTATTTTTTTTATTTTTTTGATAATGGCAGAGGAAATAAGATTGCCGATACAATTGAAGTGAAAATACCGGAAAATTATTAACTCCCTGGTTTAAAGCTATTACAGATTCTTCTGTTTAATTTTAAGATAATATTAAAAACTCACAGCTTATTTCAAGTAAATTATATGTGTTAAAATGAAAAATGTTGCTTTGGGAAAAGTTCAAAAAAGCTTTAATTTTGGGATTTATACTCTGACCCCATAGACCCCATCTCCCTAACCAGACCTCACCCCGGCTCCGCCGTGCCCTCATTCGACGCTTTTTGCAACATCCGGTTCTCAGGATGAGGTTCGTGTCGACTACGGCACAGGAGGTGCCGAAAAGAGTCGACCTGTTGCGCGTCGAAACACACACATCCTGTGTGTAGTCCACTATGGGCGAGGGCTTTGTATTAGTAAATTTTTAGTAGGTATTGAATTATTTAGTTTTATAGTTAGCTTAATTTTCAATATTATACTAAAATTTTTATGTAACAATTCCCTCTTCTCCGTCAGGGGGAAGAGGGAATTGTGTCTGCCCTTTACTAATCTAAAGGGATAAGAACAATTTGTCATTTCAACCAGTTAATCATTGACAATGAGTCAAATAACATGTATATTTGACTCAAATTTTGATTCAATTAGGATGATTCTATGACTCACAATAAATCCTATATCTGGCAAAGTTCTACATGGCCAAATTTTTCCTGGGATAGCTCAAAATTGATGCATCCCCTTGGGGAATGCCGCTTTAAGCAGGGGGCCCTTCTTGCCAGAGTAAATAATCTGAAAATTAATGAAGAACTGCTGCTAAGGTCAGAAACCCTTATTGAAGAAAGCATAAGAACATCCGCCATTGAAGGTGAAAATCTTAGCCCTGATGAAATTCGTTCATCTGTTGCCAGGCGCCTGGGCCTTTCCAATGCCGGATTGCCCCGTGTACCAGGGAAACATATTGAAGGGCTCATTGATATACTTCATGACGCAACGATTAATTACAACAATCAGCTGACAGTTGAAAGATTATGCGGATGGCAGTCTGCTCTATTCCCGAACGGGTATTCGGGTATTCATAAAATAACAACAGGAAAATTCCGGAATGATAAAAATGGCTCTATGCGTATAGTAACAGGGCCTATTGGCAAAGAAAAAATAATATATGAGGCTCCCCCTTTTAATAAAATCAACAAAGAGATGGAACAGTTTCTTGAATGGTTCAATAGTAATAATACCAGTATTGATGGTATTATCCGCGCAGGGATTGCTCACTTATGGTTTGTGGCAGTTCATCCTTTTGAAGATGGAAATGGAAGACTGGCAAGAGCAATCTGCGAAATGGCTTTATCCAGAGATGAAAAAAAACCTGTGCGTTACTACAGCCTTTCGTCACAAATTATGGATGAAAGGTCAGACTATTATAATGCTCTGGCCTCAGCAACTCACGGAAAAGGCGATATTACCCAATGGCTTGTCTGGTTTGTCAAGATGATGTCCCGTGCTATTGATCATTCAAATCTGATTCTTGACAATATAACTTTTAAAAGTCGTTTCTGGAGTATATATGACGAAAACAATTTTAATAAACGCCAAAAAAAATTAATCAACAAACTCCTGGATGCGGGAGCCACCGGATTTGAAGGAGGAATAACAAATCGAAAATATTCCGGGCTAAACCATGTAAGCAGGGCAACAGCCCAAAGAGAGCTTGCAAAACTAAGAGACATGGGAGTTTTAATTCAGAATAAAGAAGGCGGAAGAAGTATAAGTTACAGGTTAAAATTTTTTGATGATGAATATAAATAGTCCTTCTTCTCTCCGTTATGCTCTGACCTCTGCAGACCTCTCCCTCTAACTCCCTCTCCTCAATGAGAGGGAGAATTGTGGCATGAATTTTTTGTAAATATTGAATTATTAGTTTCATGAATTTAAAAGTTTAATGCAAAATCTGGAATTTTATGCTACTCTCCCCCTCTCCACTGTGGAGAGGGGGCCGGGGGGTGAGGTCTTAAAGCTCAAACTTTACCTGTTCAGATCTCTCCTCAATGGAAAGGGTTAGGGAATGGGGTCAGAGCAATAAGAAAAAATTTTAAAAACTCTAATAATTCCTTGAAAAAGAAATGCATATAAAGTATTATGTGAAGATAAGTATAACTTTGAGGTGTATATAATGAAAAAAATAATAATATCAATAACCACAATATCTGTTTTTATTTTTACAAGCTGTTTTACTGATACAGATACAGCAACAGTGAAAATCAATCTGGGAAATATCCCTGTGGCAAAAACAGCAAA
>CAYTLM010000166.1:0-4575 GCA_964438485.1 uncultured Leptospirales bacterium
TGATGACTCATGGCCTGTGTAAAGAATTATTGATATTTCATTATCTTCTGTCCTGTACCAGCTATGCACAACCTCTTCAAATGGAAAATTTTTTACTCCATTTTTCCCATTCTTTTCAAGGCTGTTTTTGCAATCAAGGAGATTCACCATAGTAGCTGCAAGCTCCTCTGTGCTAAACAGGGCATTGTACTCAACTGCATTAACAAGAGCCATAATAGACTTCCCATTCTCAACCTCTCGCATATTATGCAGCCTTATAAAAGATGGAAGCGCTGAATTAATTTTTTCAGAAAACAGATGCATTTCCTCCAGGCTTATATTTCTGAAAAGATTAACTTCAACTATTTCACTTAAACTTTCAAATCCAAGGGGTAAAGGAAAGCCTGTTGTTATCTTTTCCCTTTTATTAAATCCTCTGGAAAATGAAACAGGAAGCTCTGCTATACGAAAGGCTCTTTTAAGTATTTCAATAAAATCAAGGTGCGGAACCAGTCTGCCATCACCTGTCTTTGAAAAAAACATTCTCAAATTTTGCAACACCTCAAGCCTTCTTTCAAACTTTGCCATTGACTCATAATATTTTTCCATATCAGGAGTTTCATTATACCGATTTACAGGCTGATGGTAGTTTTTCACATCAAGGCGCTTATCCTTCATTGCTTCAACTGCGCGCTCGCTTCCGGTTTCAATGACCTGCCAGGGATATTTCAATGATTCGTCCCTCTTTTCTGTAAGTATTTCCCACTCTGGAAAAAACTCATCAAGATTTTTCTTCCATATATCAAAAGAAAAATATTCATTCCATGAATCAAACTTTGCGCCATCAAGATAGGACTGATATATTACCTTGCCAAAACGGCTATCCCCCCTTGCTATAAGCCCTTCAAGAAAGGAAGATTTCACATCATGATTTTTTATCTTCACAGAACGGGGAAGGGATGTTTTTATACGCTTTATTACATCGTAAAAATAATCCATGCTCATCATCTTATCCCACTGAAAAGGGGTGTGGGTTTTAGGCACAAAGGGGGAAACTGTAACATTGATCTCCTTCCTGCCCTTTCCTGAAACAGCAAGCACCTGTTTTATTAGTGCTGCAATCTCACCAGCCTCATCCACATTTTCACATCCAGGCAAGCCTATCATAAAATAAAATTTTATTGTTCTCCAGCCTTTGTTAAATACAAAATTCACAATATCAAGCAGATCCTCTGTGCGCACCTTTTTATTGGATATGCTTCTAAGCTCCTCTGATGCAGATTCCACAGCAAAAGTAAGGGAAGTTTTTCGTATTTTTGAAATAAGCTCAATTATGGGAAGGGTATTTCGATCTACCTTTAAAGAAGGAAGCGAGACTGATGCTCCCCTTTCTGTAAGGGGTGGTATGATTTTATTCAAAAGCCCCACTAAATGCTTATAGTCACTCACTGAAAGAGCTGTTAATGTAACCTCATTGTAGCCGGTACTATCAAGCTGTCTCAAGACCTCTGCTGCAACATCGCTATCTGCGCAGGGTCTGTATGGAAGATTATAATATCCTGCATGGCAAAACTTGCACAGGTTAAAGCAGCCCCGTGCCACCTCCACAACAGCCCTTTCATTGGAGATCCTTATATTTGGCACAACAGGTTTTGTAGTGGTGTAATAGGGTCTGCTCTGTTTTCTCATTTTAACAACTGCTTTATCATCCAGGCTCACACCTGTTCCATTATATGTAAACCTGTAATTACCCGGTAAAAGCACTCCTTCAACAGCGCCCATAAGCTTTAATATTTCATTTCTGTTTTTTATGCCTTCCCTTTTGCATGTAAGCAAAACTTTCAAAATTTCAGGGAAAGACTCCTCTCCATCTCCAATAACAAAGAGGTCAAAAAAATCAGCATAGGGAAAGGGGTTAGATACTGCCTCTCCTCCTGCAACAATTATAGGGTCATCATCTGCCCGCTTATCCCTTAAAAGAGGAACTCCACCAAGGTCGAGTATTTGCAGAACATTTGTTGCCAAAAGCTCATGGGACAGATTAAACCCTATTAAATCAAGCTCACTTAATGGAGTAAAGGTTTCGAGAGTGTATAAAGGTATTTTCCTTTCTCTAAGCTCTTTTTCAAAGTCAGGTGCTACTGCAAAAACCCTTTCACATGCAACTGAATCTATTGCATTTGCCACATCATAAAGTATTCCTATTCCACTATTGGACATTGCCACTTCATACATATCAGGATAGGATATTGCACAACGCACTTCAGGTGCAGCCTTAACAATTATATTAAGCTCGCTTCCAATATAGCTTCCAGGCTTTTGCACTATATGGACAAACCTGTTTATTAAATCTTTTATTTCCCTATTATTCATTTTCTCTTATAACTTCTGTTATTTTTATAAAATCAGCAAGACAAAGGTTTTCCCCTCTCAGGCTGGTGTTGATTGAAGATTTTTCAAGAACCTGCATTAAAAACTCCCTGGTGAAACTTAAATGCGGTGAATCAGTCAAAGACCTGAGCAGAGTTTTTCTCCGTCCCCAGAATACCGACTTCACAATAAGATGAAACAGCAGCTCATCCTTATGATTAAGAGCTCTCTCCTTTTTTCTTAAAGCAATAAAAGAAGATTTCACATCAGGCCTGGGATAAAAAGATTCTGCAGGCACATAAAAAAGATGTTCAATATTGTAATAGTAGGAAAGGGCAACTGTCATTGCTCCATAAACCTTTGAGCCGGGCTTTGCCACAAGCCTTTCTCCCATCTCCTTTTGCATCATTACATAAACATTATCAGCTTTGTATTTTTCCGCAATGGTAAATAAAATTTCAGAAGCGCAATAGTATGGAAGATTGGATACAATCACAGAGAATTTGTCTTCATGATCCAGTTTCAAAAAATCAGAATGAATTATCTCTACATTGCTTTTACCATTAAACAGATCGAGCAAATACCTGTAAAAACCGGAATCAATTTCAACAGCCCTGTATGATTTTGCCCGCGCTGCAAGTCCTCTTGAAATTGATCCCAGACCGGGACCTATTTCAAGAATATCCTCTCCATCCGGGAAACAAACATCTACAATCCTGTTAATAATCCCTCTGTTTATTAAAAAATTCTGACCCAATTTTTTATTAGGTGCAATATTATATTTTTTCGATATCTCAAGTATGAGGGCTTTGTTCATGCCCCTGGTTCCCCCTATATATGACTGAAAAGTCAAATTACAACAAGCGAATTATGTATCAACCAGTATATAACTTCCTGTTAAAAAAAAAGAAAAGCCTTTAGGCCTGCTTTAATCAGTTATTTTAGTTGAAAAAATTGTTATCATAACTAAGCTTAGTCAGCATTGAAATAAAATCGCAAAGATAATCAAAGCCAGATTTAGGAAGGTATAATAAAGAATGAAAAATAATTTTGAAAACAGCGCCAGTATAAAAGAAAAGGTTTCTGAAAAAAGAGATTTTTCAATTAAAGCAAAAATCAGCCTGGGTATATGCCTTATCTTTCTTGTTGTTTCCATTATAAGCGTAGTTACTTCAATAAATGACATCTCAACTGTGGGCAAAGAGGGAGTAAGACAGCATATAAGGGCAATAAGGGCTATACAGCGTGCAGTTCTTGACCAGACAACTGAACACTGGAACAGTGAGCTTTTTTCAAGGAGTGCTGTTCAGGATGAAATAAAAAAAGGAAATTTCAAGGCAATCCCCATTATAGCCTCTTTTAAATCAGTGGAAGCAACAGCTAAGGAAACTATTTTTCAATTCCGCACTCCGGCTTTTGTACCTCGAAACCAGGCTAATCTGCCCACTGAAGATGAGCTGGAAATTATTACCAGACTAAGAGATGAAAATCTTGATGAAATTTTTCATGTAGATAAAAAAACAAAAATGCTCCAGTATTACAGCACCCTAAGGTTTGAAGAAGGATGCCTCCAATGCCACGGTGATCCGGCAAATTCAATGAAATTCTGGGGAAACAGTGAAGGCCTTGATCCAACAGGAGTAAAAATGGAAGGTGAAAAAGTTGGACATGTTGTTGGAGCAATTAAACTCACCTACAGCGTAGATGCCCTGTCCCCACACATGTACAGAACAATAATAAAAAACACCGTAATTAACTTCCTGGTTTTTATTATAGCAATAGCGATTATAATCTCAATAGTAAAAAGACAGCTGCGCCCCCTTGATGAAGTAGCACTTGCACTTGTGGAGATCAACAAGGGTGGGGGTGATCTTACTAAAAATATAGATGTTAAAACCAGAGACGAAGTTGGCTATGTTGCATCCCTTTTTAACCAGCTTATTGAACAGCTCCGCGGAATTATTCAGACCATTATGGGCACTTCAAATCACGTGTCATCATCATCACTTGAGATGACAAATGCCAGCGGAAGCCTTGCGTCAGTTGCACAGGATCAGGCAGCTTCAATTGAGGAAACATCAGCAGCAATGGAGCAGATTAAAGCCACAATAGACTCTGTTTCTGAAACAGCCAAATCCCAGGCTACAAAAGCCAAAGAAAGCAGTTCCTTGATGGAATTTCTTTCTGAATCAATAAATACAATCAACAAAAATGCACAAATAGCAA
>CAYTLM010000167.1:0-4568 GCA_964438485.1 uncultured Leptospirales bacterium
AATGATAAAATTTTTAGATTTAAAATGGCAATATTTATCTATTAAAGAAGAAATTGATGAAGCTATAAAAAACGTAATAAACGATTCCTCTTTTATTGGAGGAAAGTATCTTCAGAAATTTGAGTCAGATTTTGCGGCATATCAGAAAGTGAATTACTGTATAGGTGTTGGTAATGGTACTGATGCAATTGAAATTGCTATTGAAGCTCTTGATCTTCCGGCAGGGAGTGAGATCATAGTTCCTGCAAATTCTTTTATAGCTAGTAGTGAAGCTGTCACTCGAAGCGGGCATAAGGTAATTTTTTGTGATTGTGAACCTGATAATTATACAATATCAATAGATGATCTTAGAAAGAAGATAACAGATAAAGTTTCAGCTGTAATGGTGGTTCATTTATACGGTCATCCCTGTGATATGGATCCAATTCTTGAATTAGCAGAAAAGCATAATCTGAAAGTAATTGAAGATTGTGCCCAGGCACATGGTGCCGAATATAAAGGGAGACGAATTGGTGGAATTGGTGATGTGGGAACATTCAGTTTTTATCCTGGCAAGAATCTTGGTGCATACGGTGATGCTGGTGTAATTGTTTGTAATGATGAAGCTCTTGCAAGGAAATGTAGAATGATTGCTAACCATGGGAGAGTTGAAAAATATAATCATGAATTTGAGGGTCGAAACTCAAGACTTGATGGACTTCAGGCTGCAATACTTTCAGTAAAATTAAAGCATCTTGATGCATGGACTGAGAGCAGAATAAAAATTGCAGAACTTTATCTCGAAAAACTTCATGGAGTTGGTGATATTATTTTACCTGAAAGAGAGGAATGGGCCAAGCAGGTTTATCACCTTTTTGTGATAAGAACTGCCAAGCGGGATGAACTTCAAAAATATTTATTAGAGAAAAACATTCAAACAGGGGTTCATTATCCAATTGCATTGCCTAAATTAAAAGCGTATAAGTATTTAAATCAGGGCAAGGAAGATATGAATGCAAATAGGTATGATAATATGCTTCTTAGCCTTCCTATTGGGGAGCATCTGGATGAGAGTGATATTCTTAAAGTATCTGAATATATTCGTTCTTTTTATTGATGTAGAAAAATGTAAGGTTTATTATTAAATTTTTCATTATGGGATTATTTTTAATGTTTAAAGAATACCTGTAAAAAGGAATAGATGGGAAAATTTTAATTCTAATACATTTAATTTTGGGTTAAATATAAAAGACCGGCATGAATATAAAAAAAATATCAGTTAATAATCTTGGTCCAATTACACAGGGTGAAGTTGAATTTGGCGATTTGACTTTATTTATGGGTCCACAGGCGGATAATCAACCGTGACAATAAATCAAAGCTTATTTCTTAAAGAGCGCGAATTAAAAAAGTTTGCGTTTAATATTGGTGTTACTATAGGCCAACAGTTTTTTTCTTTGTTAATTGGAGTTGGCACTATAATTGTGATAGCCAGAATCTTGGGACCCGAAGGGAATGGTCATTTTGCACTGGCACTGCTTTTGCCTATGGTGTTTTCGCAACTTTTTACACTCGGAATTGGAGCTGCTAGTGTTTATTATATCAATCAAGGTGAAGTCTCTACTCTACAGGCTTTCAAATCTAATGTAATTAGCTGGTTTTTTCTTGTATTGCTGGGATGTTCTGCAGGATCATTAATTATCTATCATTATAATGAATACTTTTTTCCCGGAGTTCCAGAAAATTTACTTTGGATATCACTTCTGTGTTTTCCTGTTTTGCTTTTATATGATTTTATTATCAGTCTGCTACAAGCTAATAATGAATTCAATAAATATAACTGGGTACGAATTATTCAGCCATGCTTAATCTTTGTGTCTGTTTTTATTTTTATTTTTTTTCTTAATAAAGGAGTTGTTGGTGCTATTAGTGGCTATCTCGCAGGTTCGCTTGGCGGGTTAGTTGTTGCTGTAATTGCAGTACGAAGCAGCCTGGCACATCAAATAGACGGTGTTTCATTTAGATATATTTTAAAATCTATGAAATATGGATATAAGGTTAACCTGGGGAATATCGTTGCTTTTTTAAATGAAAAGGCTGATTTATTTTTGATAAACATGCTTATAAATCCTGTTTCAGCCGGAATTTATGTAATAGCATCACAAATGGCACAGAAATTGTGGATATTGTCGCACGCAGTCAGCATTGTCATTTTCCCTATGCTTGCAAAAATTGAAACTGGTGAAGATGTTAAAAAAAAATTAACTCCATTGATGGCCAAATGGGTGGCTTTTTTTACTTTATGCGGAGCTCTTGTCATGGTGTTATTTGGTCGAACTTTTATAACTTTATTGTTTGGTCATGAATATCTTGAGTGTGTTGTCCCATTATTTGTCCTTTTACCAGGAATTATTTTAGGTGGTATGTCGCGTGTATTTGCTAATGATATTGCAGCTCGGGGTAAGCCTGAAATTAATTTATTTCTTGTATTGATTATATTAGGGACTAATATTGCATTTAATATTTTACTTATACCGCATTATGGAATTATTGGTGGTGCACTTGCCACAACTATTGCTTATGTGATAGATCTTTTGCTTCGTTTAAAAATATATGCACATATTACTAATATAAAATGGTTTGAATTATTGATTTTTACAAGTGAAGATTTTTTATTATTAAAAAAAAGTTTTAGTATGGCTGCAGCAATGTTAAAAGGAGATAATAAGTGATACATATCGGTAAAAAAAAATCACAAGAGTACAAAGGATTATTGATAAAAGCTGATTTGCAGCTTCATGAACAGATTGCAGAAAAACTAAATATATTGCTTAAAAGGAATAGTAAAATTCTTGATTTTGGAGCTGGAGAAGGGGCTTTGACTTATAGATTGGCTGATATGGGTTATGAAGTTATTGCTGTTGATAAAGATCAGGATTCGTATAAATGTAAAAAAGCAAAATTTTATAAGTTGGATTTTGATTCTCAAGAAGAAGTTGAAAATTTCGTTTTAAATCACCAGAGCGAATTTGATGCGGTGTTAGGCGTGGAAGTTATTGAGCACGTGCACGATCAATGGCGTTATATTGAACATTTGCTTTTGATGTTAAAACCCGGGGGTATAATTTTAGTAACAACACCAAATATAACATCATGGCTTTCAAGAGTTATGTTTTTTTTAAAGGGTAGGTTTCATCAATTTGAAGATGAAGATTTAGAATATGGTCATATTAATCCCATAACTTCCTGGCAAATTGAATTAATAATGAAACAATCTAATTTAGAAAATATAAATATAGAAAAGGCAGGAGTATTGCCTGCAATATATTTAACTGGATTGAATCGAGTATCGCTTTTAAGTATCTTACTTTTGCCATTTAGACTATTTATGAAAGGCAGAATTGATGGATGGTGTATTATGGCAACCGGGAGGAAACCGGAGTGAAAGTTTTTTTAATCCCTTCCTGGTATCCATCCAAAAGAGAGCCTTTATCTGGAATATTTACACATGAGCAGGCTATTGCAATTGCTGATATTTGTCAGGATGTGGAAGTTGTAGTTAGTACATGGGGGCATTCAGATCTTGCATTTAAGGCAAGAAAGCCATCTTTGTGGGCTGATACTCTTCTATCAAGAATTAAACTAAAATCAAATCAGATAAATAAAATTCATGGTCTTTATGAAGTTTTTAATCCTGCGTTGAACTGGTCATATCAAATACCCTTTGGAGGAGCCAGGAGGCTTTTAGCAGCAAACAGAAAAAACTTTTTATTAGCTATGAAAACTTTTGGAAAACCTGATATTATTCATGCACATGTATGTTATCCTGCCGGATATATTGCTTCTGTTTTATCTGATGAATTTAACGTTCCTTTTGTAATTACTGAGCATATGGCGCCGTTTCCTTTTAAAGAACTGCTTAAGAACGGTAAGCCTATAAACGAGATTGTAACAGCATTCAAAAAATCCAGCTCTGTGATTGCGGTTAGTGATTCACTTGCTGATGATATTGAGTTTTATAATCTGGCAAAATCTATTGTTATTCCTAATATGGTGGATGAGCGTTTTTTTAAGCCGGCTGTTCCGGCAAAAGAGAAGTTTATTTTTTTTACTCTTGGCGGTCTTACATCCCAGAAGGGTATAGAGGATTTGCTTTATGCAATAGCGTTGTGGAATCCTCCTGCCTCTGATGTTGAATTTAGAATTGGTGGTGATGGTTCGGAAAAAAACTATTATATGAAGCTCGCAAAAAGTCTTAAGATTGATGATAGGGTTAAATGGCTTGGCACGGTGAGTAGAGATGAGGCTCCGGTTCTTTTTGGGGAATGCCATGCTTACATTATGCCTTCCAAACATGAATCTTTTGGAGTGGTTTTTGTAGAGGCTATTGCATCCGGCAAGCCTGTGATTGCAACAAGGTGCGGTGGACCTGAATCAATTGTGAATAAGACAAACGGCCTTCTTGTTGAAGTTGGTGATATTCAGGGATTGGCAGAATCAATGAGTATTTTAATGAAGAATTGGCATATGTATAGTTCAGAAAAAATACGTGCTGATTTTGAAAAAAGATTTTCAAGACCAGTTGTTGC
>CAYTLM010000168.1:0-4547 GCA_964438485.1 uncultured Leptospirales bacterium
AGCTTTCTGTATCAAAAGATTTTGTTCTTGATTCTCCCGGGAAATATTATTTTTATCTTGAGCTTTATAGCAATAAGACAAGGGAGCCATCTTCTGTTATTGTAGGATTAAACAGGGCAGCTGGTTACAGGTATTTTTTGATTGCAGGCGCTATTATGGCTATTCTTTATTATTTTAATTTTTATAAGTCTAAAAATTATAATGAACTCCCATTTGAGTTTACAGGGAATTAGGAGATAGTATATGCTTAGACCTATAATTGTCACTGCCCTTCTTTTTGCCGGAGCCTATGCTCTTACTTCAGGAAATGTGGGTTATAATAAAGCCGGTGCAGATTATGTTTCAAAAGTCAGAGAGGAGAGAAAGTCTATACGCACAGGAAGCGGATACTATACTCCCATGTCACGGGGTACTGGAAGTTTTAAAAGCGGGAAATAAAAAGTATTTTGAATAAACAAAGCTCAAAAATCCCGCTCCATGGAATTTTAAGGGCTTTGTGGCAGTTAAAAATAAAAAAAGTGTTACTTGAATAAATAAAAAATGGAGGTTGTACAATATGGAATTTTCAGGGCTGCTTTACGGAATAGTAGATACAGTAATTTATTCGATACTAGGTATTATTCTTATGGGGCTGGGTTTCTTCTTAATCAATCTGTTTACACCCTTTTCTGTAAAAAAAGAAATAGAAGATGATCAGAATATTTCTCTGGGTATTATAATTGGTGCTGTTATTCTGGGTATTTCTATTATTGTTGCCTCAGTAATAATGTCGCCATCAGGAAGCTCCTATCAGAAAAAATCTGTTATAGAGCAGAGCGAAATACAGAAATAAATAGTGAAAATAAACCTGAATAAAAATGAACAGAGAATATTATTATTCTCTGTTTTTGTGCTTTCTATTTGTGGTATTATTTATGAGCTGGTACTTGCCTCTCTTGCAACGTATTTATTTGGCAATCCGGTACAGCAGTATTCTGTAACAATAGGAGTGTTTTTAAGCTCCATGGGCCTGGGCTCCTATCTTTCAAGATTTATTATAAAAAATCTTGTTAAGACTTTTATTGTTATTGAGGTAACACTTGGTCTTATTGGCGGGCTTTCTGTAATTATCCTTAATTATCTTTTTTCATTTTCGCCTTCGTTTTATCTGCTTCATCTCTTTTTTTTAATTGTAATAGGTACTCTGGTTGGCCTGGAAATACCACTTTTAACAAGAATTTTAAAGAAATACGGCGCTTTAAAGGATATTCTTTCTAATGTTCTTACTCTTGATTATATAGGCGGTCTTGCAGGGTCATTGCTTTTCCCACTTTTGTTATTTCCTTTTTTAGGAAGATTTTTAACCTCAATTACAGTGGGGCTGGTTAACATTGTTGTGACCCTTGTAGTTATATCAAAGGTAAGCTATCCTGAAAAGAAAATGTCCGACTATATTTTTCCTGTAATTTCAGCAACAGTAATGGTTTTGCTCATATTTAACTCACACTGGCTGACAGCCTTTATTCAAAATAAAATGTATTATGATGATATTGTTTTCAGCAAGCGTTCAAAGTATCAGGAAATTGTGCTCACAAGAAATGGAGCTGATCTAAGGCTTTACCTTGATGGCTCTCTTCAATTTTCCACTTCAGATGAATACAGGTATCATGAAATGCTTATATTTCCTGGACTTTTTCAAAGGGAAGGTGAAGGTAAAAATGTTCTTGTCCTTGGAGGAGGTGATGGCCTGGCTGTTCGGGAGCTTTTAAAATCCAAATCCGTGGCTACTGTTACACTTGTTGAACTTGATCCTCTTATGGTAAATTTAGCAATGAATAATTCAACAATAAGCCATATAAATGGTAATTCTCTTGCAGATCCAAGGGTAAAGGTGATTACAGGTGATGCATACGATTTTTTAATAAAAAACAAAAAGCCCTTTGATTTAATTATAGCAGATTTTCCCGATCCCCATGATGAAACAATAGCAAAACTATATACTGATCAGTTTTTTAAACTTGTTAAAAGATCGTTAAGAGAAGATGGCGTTTTTGTAACCCAGTCCACATCGCCTCTTTCTGCAAGGGAGGCTTTCTGGTGTATTAATAAAACAATGAAACAGGTATTTAAGCATGTAGTTCCATATCACACCTTTGTTCCTTCTTTTGGTAATTGGGGATTTAACATGGCCTCCCAGGTTGAGCTTACAGAGGAGCCGGTTTTTACAGGTGAACACAAAAGTGAATTTCGATATTTCAGTGTTCCAGTATTCAAATCAGCACTGTATTTCCCTGCAGATTCAGGCTTTATTGCCACAGAGGTTAATACCTTTAACAAGCCTGTTCTTTACAGGTATTATTTAAAGGGATGGAAAAATTCAGATTTTTGAAAATAAAAAAGCTGCTCTACTAGAGCAGCTTTTTTTAAAATTATAATTTATTTAAAAATTACACAGCTTTGGAGAACTTTCCTGTTTTAATACAGCTTGTACAAATATTTTTTCTCACAGTGCGATTGTTAACCAGCACTCTGATCTTTTGTATATTTGGTCTCCACATTTTTTTAGTCCTTTTATTCGAATGGCTCAGGTTAGAACCAAACTGCACTGATTTTCCACATAATTCACATTTTGCCATTGTTTTTTCCTTCATAGTTGAGTAGTTAAAAGTCAATATAGAAACGAGTTAATATTTTATCAAGCAAATTATATAAAAAACAATATTATTGCACTAAAAAATATTTTAGGAATAATTACTGAAATATTATATAATAAATGTTTTAAAATTATTGTAATAAAAATAGCCTTTCCTTATTCTGTATCTTGTTTTTAATTTAAAAAGTAATAATACCATTCAGGGAAAAACAATGAAAATAACTTCAACAACCAATGGAGCAGATGCTCTTAGAATGTCAAAGAATGTAGCGGAAGTTTTTAAAAGCTATAAACTTCACTGCACAAGATGTAAAGGCATAGCAAGTGAAACAATTGAAAAAATAGCATTTAATTCAGGCCTTGATCTTAATGTATTTTTGGAAGAGTTAAACAGGGTTCTGGAAAAATAGATTATTGAAAAGCACAGTTAAAATTATTGCAGGGAACATGCGTGGCCGTACAATTCCCTTTGATAATAAAAAATTTTCACAAGCTGATATTACTTCTCAAAAAGTAAAGGGAGCTCTCTTTTCAATGCTTGGTGAGGAGCTTCATGGAAAGGTTTTTCTTGATCTTTTTTCAGGATCAGGGCAGATGGGGCTGGAAGCCTTGAGCAGATGGTGTGAAAAAGCTATTTTTATTGAAAAGGATATAGAAAGGTTCAGGTTTATTCGTAAAGAAGTTGAGCTTACAGGAAATCTGGAAAGATCCATATTATACAACCTGGATTATGCTGCTGCATTAAATAAAGTATCAAAATCCGGTATTAAAGCAGATCTAGTTTTTGCTGACCCGCCTTATGTTAAATACACCACAGAAGCTGATGTGTACAAAATAATTCTGGAAAAAATTTATAATTCTAAAATATTAAAGGATGATTCAACGATTGCTATTCAGCATTTTTCAAAAAATACTCTTCCTGAATCTGCAGCTGGATTTACTCGAAAAGCTTTAAAAAAATACGGCACAACATCCATATCAATTTACACTCTTTAGTTTTACCCTGATATTATTCAGGCTTGATACTGCTTTAAGGTAGCTCATGGGTACTTCGCTTTTCAGGTCGTGGTAGGAAAAAGCAATATAGGTATTGAAATTTTTATCCTCTGGTCTTGTCGGGTCTACAGGTTGCCATCTGCCCATATAAAAAACTTCAATCCACATGTGGTAAACGAAAACATTTTTTTTACCCATAAATTCAGGTACAAAAACCATGCCAGCAACACCCCTGGCAGGAATGCCTGCACCTCTGAATAGGGCAGCAGCAAGTACAGCGTGTTCAGTGCAATCGCCTGTGCGATTTTTCATTATAATTGGAGCAGATATAAGGGGCAAGCCTGCTGTTTTATTGTTGATATGGTTATAAACAAAGAGCGATATTTCCTTTACAGGATTGGAGGTTTTCTTTAATTCTTCAGCTTTGTTTTTAATTGCCGTGTTATCAGTTCTTAGCAATGGGGTATTTGTAAGATGCCCTTCAAGTGAATTTGGGTTTCCTGTAATCTGTTCCCCTGTGATTATTTCCAGAGTGGTGCCTGAACCCTTTTGTGAAACAGAAATTATTTTTTGATTTGCCGTGTTTGGGAGAATAAAGTCTTTGCTGTCATATGTTATAATAAAGCTGCTATAATTTGATTTGAGCATTGCAGGCGTTATATTTTCTGTTTCCACAACAAAAGAGGATGGAGGAATTGTGCCTGCAAAAGCAGGTAAGAGAGATAAAATTACAGCAATAAAAAAAATGGATTTTAAATTTTTATTTTTTAAAAATTTCATTGTACCCTTACAAGTTCAAAAATATTATTGAGCATTTTTATTACAGCCTTTTCCATTACACCTTCATCGTTCAGGTACATGTCTACAATTTTAAGCTGCTCCACCCGCTGTTTAATGTGTATCAGGTTCATTTCAGAAG
>CAYTLM010000169.1:0-4509 GCA_964438485.1 uncultured Leptospirales bacterium
TGTATTCCTTATATGCCAATATAGTTGTCGTGTAAATTAAAAGATGAGAATAAGGCTCTGACCTTCTGTAGCAAAAATAGTCATTTAACTGGAATATGTAGATGAATAAAATAAACAAAACAAAAAATAAAACAATTCAAAGCCTTGAAGATGATACAGTTTTATGCTTGCAGATTTATCCGACCCTGGAAGATGAAGCCATTGATGATATTTATGTTATTATAATATAATATTGGAGTTTCTGGTCTTTGCCGGTATTAAAAAAAGCTTGACCGAATACTATTTCTGCTTTTAAATCAGAGTTCTTATTTTATAATTCAATAATCTTTGAATGATGAGGCTTGAGTTAGTGTATTTATTTTTTGGAAGTGGTTTTAAAAAATTGTATATAGAGATATAAAATGATACAGGATGTAACGATAAAAAATTGCGGCCCAATTAGCAGTTTACATTTTAAACCTGGTGCAGGATTTAATGTAATAATTGGGGAAAATAGCAGAGGCAAGTCTCTTTTGCTGAAAACCCTTTATACAGCAATTAAATCACTTGAGGAATATCAGAGAGGAAATGACAAGCGTACGTTTAGACAGATTTTAGATGACAGGTTGAAGTGGACATTTCAGTTAAAGAAAATTGGAGATTTGGTTACTAAAGGGGAAAGGGAAAAGTTCAGATTTGAAGCAGATATTGATAATGAAAAAGTCATGTTTTCTTTTGGTCATTCAGCAGAAAAAGGTGTGGGCGATTCATTAGATCCTTTACAGGGACGATCTGCTAATTCTGTCTATTTCCCTGCTAAGGAAGTTTTGTCACTGGATTCAATTATAAGGCAATCCAGGGAAATTGATATGCAGTTTGGTTTTGACGATACATATTATGATCTTGTAAAGGCTGTTAGTAAACCAGCGCAGCAGGGGAAAAACTGGAAGAGCTTTTCCGATGCAAGAAAAGAACTGGGAAATATTATTGATGGCAGGGTTGATTTTGTAGATAATGAATGGTTTTATATAAAGGGACAATCACGTTATCCAATATCAATTACAGCTGAAGGTGTAAAAAAAATCGCAATTATTGACAGGCTTCTGGGGAACAGGATAATAACGCCGCAATCAGTACTATTTATTGATGAACCAGAATCTGCCTTGCATCCAAACGCAATAGTTCAGTATTTTGATGTTCTTAATCATTTGGTAAAAGAGGGAATTCAGGTTTTTATTGCTACACACTCATATTTTGTAATAAAGAAACTACAGCTTATTGCCTTAAAAAGCGGGAAATCTTTGCCTGTTATTTCTTTAACAGATGCAGGTGCTTATAATTATGACTTGCTACAAGGCATGCCGGAAAATCCTATTGTTGAAACATCTGTTTCATTATATGAAGAAGAGATAGAACTTGATTATGAGTAATGACTGTTTTTTAGAATCAGGGATGGAGTTTAGTTTTCCCAAAGGCCAGGTCATTGCATTGGATAAACAGAAATTTTTTCTGAGTTTAGAAAATGTAAAAGCCTGTGATTTTGTTGTTTTGTTAAAGGTTAAGTTTCAGGAACGTTTATATTTTATTGAGGCAAAATCATCTGCGCCTGCTAAGGAAGAACCATTAAATTCGTATTTCAAAAGTGTTCATGCTAAGTACAATCACAGTTTACTTCTGTATACAGCAGCTCTTTTTAATCGTACGTCTAATATATTGGATGAATGGCCGGAAAAATTTAAAACCTCTGATAATTTGAAATTGCCGGTGCATTTTGTTCTTGTTGTAAAAAATCATAAACGCGAGTGGTTGATGACATTGCAGGATAAAATGAATTTTGCATTAAGGGATATTACCAATGCTTTTTTTGTTAATGGTGTTGTAGTTTATAATGAAGAAGGTGCACAAAAACGAGGCTTTGTTGTTTCAAAAAGCTAATCGCTTTTATTCTGATCCTGAAAGAATTAAAACCGAAGGTTTTAAGCTTGAAATGCCTGATGGATTTTTTAAAAATTATTGTGTTCTGACCCTCTGTAGCAAAAAATAGCTGTTTAACTGGAATATGTAGATGAATAAAATAAACAAAACAAAAAACAAAACAATCCAAAGCCTTGAAGATGATGTGGTTTTGCGCGTTGAAAATTTATCCAAAAAATTTTGCCGTACCTTAAAACGCAGTATGTACTATGGCACAATAGATATTGCCCGTAGCATGATGGGAATAAATTATGATACAGGCACTCTTCGCAAAGATGAATTTTGGGCACTTGATGATATAAGTTTTGAGCTTAAAAAAGGTGAAACCCTGGGGATTATTGGTGAAAACGGGTCAGGAAAATCAACACTTCTACGCCTTATTACCGGAATATTTCCCCCTGATAAAGGGCGAATTTTATTTAAAGGTCGTATTGGTGCGCTTATTGCAGTGGGTGCCGGGTTTCATCCACACATGAGCGGAAGGGAAAATGTTTATCTTAATGGGACTATTCTTGGTATGACCAAAAAGGAGCTGGATGAACGCTTTGATGAAATAGTGGAGTTTGCTGATATTGGAGATTTTCTTGATGCTCCTGTCAATACCTATTCAAGCGGAATGAGGGTAAGGCTTGGGTTTGCAATTGCTGTGCACTGCGAGCCAGATATTTTGCTTGTGGATGAAGTGTTAAGTGTGGGGGATTTGGCTTTCAGGAATAAGAGTATGAGGAAGATGGCAGAATATCGGGAGAAGGCTAATGCCCTGATTTTTATAAGCCATAATTTGGAACAGGTGAGAGTTTTGTGTGAAAGATGTATTGTTATACATCAAGGTAAAATTTTATTTAATGGAGAAACTCATAAAGCTGTTGTTTTTTATGAAAATATAACAAAAGATACCCGAACAAATTCTGCAAATAATAAAAATTCGATAATAAAATATCATAAAAGACAATCTGTTGATGGGGACAGAGCTATATTTAACGATTTATATTTTATTAACGATAAAAAAGAGAAAATAGATGAGATTAATATAAAAGAATCTTTAAATATAGTTTTAGAATTTTTATTAAACGAAGATATGGAAGAAATATATTTTTCAATAGGTTTTGTTGATGAACGGGGGAATACAATTTTTTTATGGGTAAAAAGCAATGATGGCAATAAGATACAATTCAAAAATATTAAAGCAGGTCGTTATAGGGTAACACTTAGTTTCCCAGAACACCATCTTGGTCCTGGAGTTTATTTTACTAATTATCATGTATTGAATGGTATAACGGGCGAGTCTTTAAATCATGGATTTACAGATATAGCATTCTCTATAAAATCGGACTATTATCTTGAGCGAGGTATTGTTAGTGCTGAAGATTTTTGGCTTTTAGAAAAAATTGATTAAAGACAAATTGAAAAAGATGAAATGAAAACAATGTGTACAGATGGCGATTGGGTCTGGGTGTTAATGGAACTATCAAAAATTTTACCGGAATATTTTGTAGAAGTAATAAAGCAAATTAAAGATGTTTCTTTACAAAGAGTTGAAGAATGGCATATGGGAATCTTGTTTTGGGGAAATCAGAAGATTCCGACATTTTGTTTCATTTCAATTGGAATGATATATTAGTTTTTTAACAAGTCTAATGATAAATTCAGGAGTAGTTTAAATGGGGATTGAAGATAAAAAAATGTTAAATGAATTAATTATTAATAAGATGAAAGAATACTATTATGATTTGTATAAAATTCAATTAAATCTGCCCCATTTTGAAGCAAAAATAATTGAACGCCTTGATGAAGAAAAAATACGGATAGCTCCTCTAATTGATGAAATAGAAAAATATTTCAATTTAAAATTTAATAATTCTCATAAAGTTTTAGTTCTTGGTGGTGGAACAGGGGGGGAGATGGTTGAATTTCATAATAGAGGATGTGAAGTTTATGCTATTGAACCATTTGATAAAGCCATGGAGATAATGTATTTAAAAGCAGAAAAATGGGGTATCCCAAAAGATAGAATTCATAAGTGTGGTGCTGAAAACCTTCCTTTTGAGGATGGTTTTTTTGATTTTGTTTATTCTTATACAGTAATTGAACATGTGCAAGATGTTGAAAAGAGTATAAGCGAAGCTATTAGAGTAACTAAATCTGGCGGCAGAATGTTTTTTTTAATGCCTGATTACAGACAGTTATTTGAAGGGCATTACAAAATGTATCTGCCACTCTTTTTACCAAAATTTATATCAAAAATTATTTTAAGATTGAATAAAAGACCTGTTGGGTTTTTTAATACTTTATCTTTTGTAACAACTAAACAAATTAGAAAGATATTTAGAAAAAATACTGTAATATTTATGCAGGTGTTTAAACCTGATTTTTCTCAGGAGAAATTCAAAGGAATAAAAAGACTGGAGAAAATAATCCGAGATCGCTTTGAAATAGAGATAAATCAATTTTGGTTACTGTTTAAGCATTAAATAAAAAGAGGACTTATGATATTTAAAAGAACACAAGAACACAAGAACACAAGAACACAAGAACACAAGAACACAAGAACACAAG
>CAYTLM010000170.1:0-4404 GCA_964438485.1 uncultured Leptospirales bacterium
CACTACATTTTTATTTAAAAATTAAATTTCTGGTTTTTATAAAGGGGTCAGAGCAGATTTCATTTTACAATAAATATGGGGTCAGAGCATCAATGCAATAATCCAGTTCTTTGAATAAACTTACTCCAGATTTTCCCGAACCCCGTCTTTCTGCTCTGACCCCACCCCGGCTTCGCCGTGCCACGTTCTCAGGATGGCTCACTTCTTCCCACTTCTTTTAATGATCAATAAAATCGGCTAAGCCCCCGGCGGAATGAAATTTTTTCTCTAAGAAATTCTTTCCCGCCGCCCCCAAAGGGGGCTAATTAACTTTTTTTACTTAATTTATACTGATTTAGCGTTAAGAAAGTATAAATATGAACAGGAATTTATTTATCTCCCTCTGGGGGAAGCCGGAATAAATTTATTAAGCATGCTGGGTTAATCGGCTGGGGGCAGAGAGAATAAATGTGGGAAGAAGTAAGCCACAATGAAGAAGGTTAGGGTTTATAGGGATGAGCTCTCTTGTTAAAAAGATGGGGAAAGTACTGAAAGAACAAAAATTAAGAATTGACAATAAGGCGAATTAAAGGTATGAATCTTTTATCGTTAAAGAATTTCTCCTAATAGTGGGACAATTTCAAAATTAATTATTAAGGAGTGACTTATGAAGAATATTCCAGCGTTTAAATTTTTAACTCTTTTTTCAATCATTGCTGTCTTGTTCTTATCAGTTTTTCTAATTTATCCGACAGGAAATTCTGAAGCTCAAAACAGAGAGTTAAATATCAATGCATCCAGCTCAACCAAGTGTCTCTATCAGGCTGCTAAAGAACTGGTTACTCAGTATAAAGGGCAAAAACAGACCAGCAGCATAAGATTATTCTGCTCCTACGGTAACCCTGTTTATCAATGGGCTGATGGAGGAAGCGCTAATTTTCCTGATAAATATGTAAATTCCTGCGGAAATCCCTGCAAATAACTATTCTCATAATTAATAACTAGTTTATTTATTATAATCATAGCGGAATAATCTTTAATTTGTTCCGCTATGATTATATTCTATTCTGATTATACCATTGTCAGTTTCTTTCTGCTCTGACCCCACCCCGGCTTCGCCGTGCCCTCATCCGACGCTTTTTGCAACATCCTGTTGCGCGTCGAAACGCACACATCCTGTGTGCAGTCCATTGTGGGCGAGGCTCATGGATGAGCTAGTGCAAAGAGCAGGCAGGAGGCCTGATAAGCCCTTTGCTGAAGAGGGTTAGGGAGATGGGGTCTAAACAAATTTCATTTTACAATAAATATGGGGTCAGAGCATCAATGCAATAAAAAAATTTTTACTTGTAATAAGCAAACAGCTTATATAGAATATCTTAAATTAGTCCAAAATATTTAAGCTTTGAAGGGAAAACAATGTACACATTGAATCTTGCTGCATCCTTAATAGCATCTGTTCTTCTTATTTATACAGCTGTTTTTGTGCTATATAAAAACAAGGGACAACAGTCACCTATATTCTACTCAATCTATAATTTTTCCGCAGCAGGAATACTTATTACCATGTTTTTAACATATCTGCTTAAAGATACAGCCTATGTTGTAGCAATAAACAGGCTTACAATAGTATCAAATATTATGCTTCCAGCCTCAATGCTTAATCTTTCCTTCACCTATCCTGAAAGAGACAAGCCAATAAATCTATGGATACCTTTTACAGTGCTTATTCCTGCATTTATTGTTGCTGGAATTTCTTTTTTCACTAATGCTGCATTAGTGACTGTAACTTTCAGCGGTGATAAAATGATACGGAGTTTAGGCTGGTTTTATCCAATTTATGCAGGAATAGCCATTTCATATTTCACCGCAAGTATCAGCGTCTTTGTTTACAATTATATAAAAATAAAAAACGAAACCTACAGACTCCAGATAAAATATCTTATATTTGGGACTTTTATGTTCATTGCAATTGGATATCTGGGAGCAATAATAATTCCCCAAACCACAGGCAATTACAGCTTTTATATTCTGGCTCCTGCACTTGCTGCAGTTGTGGCAACTATTACCCTGTTTTACTCAATTGTAGCATACAATATCATGGATTTCAGAACAGCTATACATAAAACAGCCATGTATGCTACACTAAGTGCCACTATATTACTCCCCATATTATTGATATTTTACGCAGCATCTGAAATAGAATTGCTTAAAAACACACCTCCATTAATTATTGCTGGATCATCTGCACTGATTTTTATGCTTTTCTCCTATCTGTTTCAACCTGGCATTGACGCTGTATTTAAAAGAAAACAGGCTGACATCACAAAAATTACAAACAATTATATAAAAAAAGCATCCAGGCTTAAAACCCTTGAAAAAATTATTGAAACAAGCACCCTTGAAATTCACCGGGGATTAAGCCTTATACGCTCAGTATTTTTTATATATGATGATGAAAAAAAACTCTTTATAAAGTCATTTGATACCCAAAAATCCGATAAAGAAGAAGAGGCTCTGGACAGATACTTTCCCCTTGTTAAATGGTTTGCAAGAAACCAGGAGATTCTTCCAAGAAACAGGGTTTTTGTTGATGATGATTCCTTTAAAAATTCCAGAGCAGAAATTGAAGCTTTTTTTGACAAATATGATATTGCACTTATACTCCCCATCTATTATGAAAACAGAATAACCAGCCTTTTATGCCTGGGGAAGAAAGAAAACATAAGAGGATTTTCTCCTGATGAAGTTGAAAAAATTTACGAATACAGAGCGCGCACCAATGATTTTATCACATCTGCCCTGACCTTTGATAAGGCAAAAAAAGAACAGTTTATTTCAAGGAGCTTAAACCTTTCTTCAGAAATACTGGAACATGCTTCAGCTAACAAACTCCCTGAAATGAAAAATATATCCTTTAGTACCCTATCTTCTCCAAGATACTCAAAAGGGGTTGATTACTTTGATTTTCTTCAGCCAACAAAAAACAGCATTGGTATTTTGTGCAGCGATGTTTCAGGCATAGGGATTAACAACGCACTGTATTCTGTAATATTGAGATCTGCTTTTCACGGCTGCATCAATGAGGCAGCTTCACCCTATACTATGCTGAAAAGGATCAATCTGGTGCTTAGCGAATACACGTCAGGTGAAGGTGAACTTGTTACAGCATTTTACTCCTACTATGATGCTGATACAAAAAGAATATTTTATACAAATGCAGGCTTTCCTCCAATGGAGGTTTTTCGCATAGAAAAAAACGATTTTGACACACTTAATACTATAGGTGCACCCCTTGGCTATGACCCCTTGTCCGATTTTGGTCAGGGAAGAACTGAACTTAAAAGCGGAGATATATGTGTTGTATATTCAAAATCACTTATTAACTCGCGAAATAATGAAGGGGAAACCTTTGGTCTTTTAAGACTCAGGGGAGCCATAAGAGAAACAAGAGGCAGACAGCCTGCAGAAATAGCCTTTAATCTTAAAAAAATATATGAAAAATTCATGAATCAGGCACGGCCAGATACTGATGTTACTGTGCTTATCATGAAAGTAAACTGATAAATATGAATTTTTTTGCACAAATGACCATTTTTTGATAAATTTTTAACAAAAAATTTGACTGAAGAAAGATTCTTCAATAAAATACAATTAAAGAATATAATACAATGGATCCTGTAAGAAGATCACTACAGGTTCCAGGGAGAAATTAAATGGGGAATAAAAAAACAAAAGCCTACATTCCAACACTTGAAGATGAAATGACCTTATGCAATGAAATCTATTCAAACAATTATAAAAAGGAGCTTAGAGAAATAGATAAGCACGACATAATCATTAAAATTTGTGACATAATCGGTTCAAAGCCAGAAAACATCTGCAAAGCTGAGGATGTTTTTGAAGCAATTAAATATCATATTACAAAATATGTTCTTCATCATGAATATTGCCCTGCAACAAAAAATGAAGTAAAGCCTAAATTTCTCTTATGGCTTGACAGCAAGGCTGAGCCTGAAAAGGCAAAAGAAGTTTCAGATTTTTTAAATAAATATCTAAAATAAAAGTGTCAAAAAAAAAATTACTTCTACACACATGCTGTGCTCCATGTATGGCATATGTCTTTGACCTGCTTAGTGAAAAATTTCATGTTACTGTTTTTTTCTTTAATCCCAATATTATGCCTAAAGAAGAATACTCCAAGCGCTTAAACGAAATAGTACGCTTTAGTAAAGAAAAGGGATTTGAACTCATCATTGAAGAAGAATCCCCTAAACTATGGGTTGCAGCTGTTAAAAAATTCAGGTATGCAGGTGAAAAATCTGAAAGATGCTGGATATGCTACAGTTACAGGCTTGAAAAAACCTTTCAGGTAGGGAAAAAACTTGGCTTTGACATAATAGCCACAACCCTATCAATAAGCCCTCA
>CAYTLM010000171.1:0-4369 GCA_964438485.1 uncultured Leptospirales bacterium
AAGCAATTTCAGATACACTTTTCCCTGATGCAATCATGCACATTACCTGAAATTCCCTGTCTGTCAAATTGTCGTGAGGAGGGCTATCTATGCCACCCCAGGCAATGCTGTCAGCAAGGGACTCTGCAAGTGCAGGTGAAATATACCTTCCCCCTGCAACTGCTTTTTTAATAGCAGCTACAAGGTTTTCAGAGGCTGTTTCTTTTGTTATATAGCCGGAAGCTCCAGCTCTGATTGTTCTTACAGCATACTGATCTTCAGCATGCATACTCAATACTATAACAGGAAGATCCGGCTTTAAAGCCTTAATATGTTTAATAGCATCAAGCCCGTTCATTCCCGGCATTTTCAAATCCAGAAGCACCACATCATAATTATTTTTTTTTATCAATTCAATAAGCTGTTCAGCACACCCTGATTCCCCTGTTACCTTCATATCCCTGGTATCAGAAATGATCTGCTTAAGGCCTGCCCTGACTATATCGTGATCATCTGCTATTACTATTTTTATCATTTTTTATTCTCCCCCAATAGGGATTATAACTTGTATTGTTGTGCCTTTGCTATTTCCTCTAATATCTATTTCACCATTTAAAGCCATAACCCTTTCTTTCATACCAATAATTCCATATGATCCCTTTACCTTCATTGAATCCTCATCAATGCCTTTCCCATTATCGCTTATACGCATTTCAAGATAGGACCCGGCTGCACCCAAAAAAATCGAAACTTTATCTGCATTGGCGTGCTTTGCAATATTTGTAAGTGACTCCTGGAATATTCTAAACAAAGCCACTGCCTGAACTTCAACAAGACCTTCAATTTCACTGCAATCAACTATACAGCGAATCCCTGTGCGCTTCATAAATTCATTTGCCTGCCATTCAATCGCTGCACCTAAACCCAGATCATCAAGAATACCAGGACGGAGTGTAGTGGAAAGACGCCTTACTGTAAAAATAACATCACTGATAAGAGCATCCATAACAGCTGCTTTTTCAATTAACTCATCATGCTGCGGAGGTATTCGTTTTTTAAGCCAGGAAAGATCAATACGCAAAGCTGTAAGAGACTGGCCTAAAACATCATGTATTTCTCTTGCTATGTCAGTTCTTTCCTTTTCTCTCAATGATTCAATGTGTACAGATAAATCCCTCAATTCCTGCCTTGATCTTATAAGCTCCTCAAAATACATTCTATATTCAGTAACATCCCTTATTATTCCCTGGTAACCATCATTTGAATTTTTATCATACTCAAATTTATTAAGAGTAATAAGAACATCTATTTCTCTGCCATCTTTACACTTCATCCTGGTTTCAAAATTGCTGACAGATCCTTTTAATGCTACCTCCCCAATCAATTCTCTATACTTATAAGGATCATTAAAAAGACTCCCGATTTTCAAACCGCTAATTTCATCAAGAGAATAATCGAAAAGATCTATCATGGACTGATTAACATTTACCACCTTCCCTCTTTCATCAACTATAAATATGGGGTCCAGGGACTGTTCAAAAAGCGTCCTGTATTTAATTTCACTTTTTCTAAGATCCCTGTCAAGGACTGATCTGTGCAAAGCTATTTCAATAGATGTATAAAGATCTTTTTCTTCAATTGGCTTTACAATATAGCCGTATGGGCCTGTAAGATTAGCCTTTTTAAGAAAGGCTTCATCTGAATGTGCAGTAAGATAAATTACAGGAATATCATAGGCTGCACGTAAAATTGTAGCAGCAGTAATCCCATCAATATCTCCAGAAAGCATAATGTCCATTAAAACCAGATCAGGCTTGTCCTTTGAAACCATTTCAAGGCATTCCTCACCTGAACCTGCAATTCCAAGAACATCATATCCCAGATTTTCAAGGGTATTTTTTAGATCAAGCGCAATAATAACCTGGTCTTCAACTATTAATAATTTTCTGTTTTTCATTAACAAGCAATCATCACAATTGGACTTAACTCAAGGTTTTATTTACATCAGATCCGGCAAACCTAAAATTAGCATATTCATATTAATAAAAACTGTCAAGGTATAAATATATTCACCCTTTACTGTTGCTTTTTTAATTCCCTGCGCATCTCATAATAAAGCCTGGCAGAACCATCTGCAGGTTTTAAAATAATACTTTTAAGCATGAAAATATCCATAAACAAAAGCGCAATTCCGGAAACAAAAGACTCGGCAAAAAAAACGCGATAAAATGTTGATGTAAGGGTTGAATTAAGCTTTACTATTCTTTTATCAATAAACCTGAAATTTCTTGCAATATCATAAAAAATAGCACCACAGGTATTTAAAGCGGTTTTGTGCCCCAAAAAGGACTTAAACAAAGCTGCACCTCCACCTTTGTTTTTTAAATCTTCAGGCACCTGCCTTGTAATTGCCCAGACCATTGCCTGTGCCAGCTCTTTATTTTTAACATCAACAGAAGGGTCGCTCATGATCATCTCCAGATGGAACCTGTGATATTCAAGAGAAGATGAAAGTATTTTCCTCCATCTACCAACACGGCTTATACTATAGATTTTAGAAAAAACAAAAATTAGTATAATTACAATAATTTCCATTGGAACGTGATCTGAAACAAAAGAAAAACACGAATGTAGATATTCAATAATCATCATAAATTACTATAGTTTTTTCATCTGCTCGAGTACTGTTTGCAGCCTGGACATCTCTCTTTTTACATCCTCATCTTCTGTGTAGCCGAGAATTTTATAAAACACATCCTTAAGCCTGGGTTCAATTTTCCTAAGCAATAAAGATTCAGATGCCAGCTCCAAAGGTGGGGACACATCAAAGTTTTTTAATACAGGATACTTTTTATTCATAAGTGCCATCTGGGGAATCAGCACTTCAATACCTGATGAAAATTTTGCAACAGCTTCAGCAATAATAGAGGGTTTTTCACTTGATTCAATATCAACAATAAAATCCTCATAAATATTTATAAGATTTTTAAGTACTATTTTAACATCATGATATTTTAATCTGCTGTTTTTAGAAGAGTTATCATAAACTACCATTCCCTCCCTTGCAAAGGCAATGGTGGAAATTTTATTTTTTCCAATAAAACATTTAATATTTATACCTGAAATTTCCTTAACAGTAAAATCCACTCTGCCCTTATCGCTTTTAATATAAACAAAATCCCCTTCAAAAAGACCAAGGGACGGATTCGCACTATATGACCTGAATAATATTTCCCCCCTGGCTGAACTGATAAACTCTATTTCACCAAGTGGAGTATCGTCCATGCCGGGCGCATTTGAAAAAACTGCATTAGAAAGGAAGATTAAAAGAAACAAGAAAACTGATATAATTTTTTTCAAGAAGATATCCTCCTTTTTCAGAATACTGTAAATTTTAACCCGGATATTTTCAAGGAAATTTTAACTTTTATTATGGCAACAGAGGGCTGTGAATCATAAAATTTGATATTACACTTTAAACCTTTAGATTCATGGAACTGCTTGACCCCATCTCCCTAACTCTCTGAACCGCAATGGACTGCACACAGGATGTGTACGTTTCGACGCGCAACAGGATGTTGCAATAAGCGTCGAATGAGGGAGTTAGAGGGAGAAGTCTGAAAGGGTTAGGGAGATGGGGTCTTGAGGGGTCAGAGCACCTTCCTGCCTTCTTCTCGATACAGCTCTGCGAGCTACTCAAAGTCCGGCGGATCAACCATTATCTAACGCCTACAAAGTCGGTGTATCGAAGTAATAGTGTCAGGATTCTCTTCTTTTGTCATTCCCGCGAAGGCGGGAATCTCATACAACGGATTCTCTCCATGAGATTCCGGCCTTCCGCTACCGCTACAGCCGGAATGACGGAAACAATCTCCCCTGTCATTCCCGACGAAGGCGGTGTATCAAGATAACCTCAAAAAAAATTCAAAAATTTTTGGCATAAAAACGTATATATTTACAGGGATCGAAAAAAAGGTAATCCCTGTAAATATATTAGCTGTGGAGAATACTATGCCGCCACTTACACCTGATCAAATAATCAAAAATCTTTTAAGGGATTACCCTGTAGAAGCATTGGAATTTTTTAATGAGGATATTATAAAAAAATACGGTTATCCTGTAAAAATTAATTTTAACATACAGGAGGTAAAGAAAGTTTTTATCTCCTTTAAGACCCCTCCCCGGCTCCGCCGTGCCCTCCCCATAATGGAGAGGGCTTTGAATCATAAAACTTCAGGTTTTATACTAACCTTTTAAATTCATGAAATCAAAAATTTAATATTTACAGAAAATCCATGCCATAATTCTCCCTCTCATTGAGGAGAGGGAGTTAGAGGGTGAGGTCTGGTTAGGGAATGGGGTCTGGGACAAGTCTGAAAAATGGCTAAAA
>CAYTLM010000172.1:0-4328 GCA_964438485.1 uncultured Leptospirales bacterium
ACTCATTTGCTATTATTTCTACATCTCTTACAAGTATTTCTATTCTTGTTACCATATAGTTATAAAAAACAACAGCAGGTATGGCAATACAAAGACCAAGCGCAGTAGTAACAAGGGCTTCTGTTATACCCCTTGCCAGCTGATTCTGAACCGAGGTTCCCAGATCAGCAAGAGCACTAAAAGACTTCATCATCCCTGTAACAGTTCCAAGAAGTCCAAGCATTGGAGCAATTGAAGCAATCGTTGATATAACTCCACCGTATCTTTCTATAAGCCTTACTGTTTTCTCTGACTGATCCCGTATAACAAGCTCTTTATCTGACCCATCCCACTTGCTGATTATGTTTTGAATCAATAAAAAAAAAGGGCCTCTTTTATCATCAACACAAAGGCGCGCTTCCGAAATACGATTGCTGCGAATATTCATAATTACATTTTCAAGTGCTATGCTGTAATCAACATCAATTTTCCTGTAAAAAAAACTCCTTTCAATTACCACAGCAACCAGAATTATTGAGCAAAGGAAAAGAGGGGCAAGCATTACCCACAGGGGAATTGAATCAAAAATAGATATAAAAAAAAACCCATCCATAACTATGCCATCCTATATCATTACTCTTATACCGAAAAAGAAACTTCTCCCAGGCTCAGGATAGCCCGCATGAAGAGCATACTTTGCATCATAGAGATTATTTATCCTTGAGTAAAGAAAAAAAGTATCATAAATCCTGAAATTAAAATTAACTTCACCCTCAATCATTCCATCCATTTTTTCATCACTAAATGGATCAGTATAAACTGCGTCCTTAAAGGAGTTTTTCCATACAACTTCCATTCTGCTGCTCTCAAATGAAAGGCTAAAGCTTAAAATGTTTGCCGGCCTGTATGTTATATTTATATCAGAATTATTTGCAAAGGTATAATATTTAAAATAATCATAACCAAGCTGTAATCCTAATATCTGGTTATATAAAGAAACCTTTGTTACAATTTCAGTTTTACTATTAAAAAATGCTGCAGAAAGAGGATCAACAAACAATAGCTTCTCGAGAGAAGAATCATAATTATAAAAATTATTATTATTTTCAAAAATTCCCCTTGATTTGATGCTAAAGGACCTTAGTGAAAAGGCAGAACTGCTCTCTCCTGATAAGCGGAAATCAAATTCCCCTGAAAGCTCAACATGGTTTATTGTTGAAGGTGGAAGATCAAAATCAAGTTCAATATACTTCTGGGAATAAAGGTAATCATCCGGCCTGTAAGGCTCCAGAGTATAATTATACAAAAATTCAAAGGAAAAATATTTAAACCCTATTGTTGAAACATTGCCCTTAAAATAAAGGAAATCTGTTCCATCCCTGTCCCAGGAGATCACAGGGGCAATTGAAATCATTGCAAATTCAGTGATTTTAAAACTCCCATAAAATTCACTGCAGGTATTTATATCAGAAAGATATCCCTTTTCACTATAGTCATAATAGGAAACCTGGTGCTTCATCCCTACCTTATTCGCAGCAGACCATATATATTCAAGTGCAAAAATCGCATTGGATGAGTAAAATGTTTTTTTCTCCTCCTCCAGTGTTTGAGCATGATTAAGTCTATGATCAAATCTGCCAAAGTTTACATCAAAATCCCATCTCGCAGGAGCAGGTTTATATTCAGTTTTTAAACGGACACGTATTTTATCTTTTTTCTCTCTGCTATAATCCTTATTATTGGACACCCCCATTCCATAGGAGCTGTTTCCTATTTCAAATTCAGGGATTATTTTCCAGGCATCAAAAATATTAAGTTCACCAGTAAACCCTGTTTCAGTGGAAGAAAAACTGGTATTATCATAACCTGAAAAATCATTTGCATAAACCACTGACGAATTAAGCTGATATGCAAAATTGCGCAATCCCTGGGTCATGGATACTGAAAAAATTGAATCCCCCTTTAGCCCTGCCAACATTCTTCCATCAAAATTTATGCTGCTCGATTTAGGCTGTTCCTCTTCAACAGGTTCATCTAAAGACTGCAATGGCAATGATTGAGAAAAAACCTTCCCACATGCAACAACCATGAAAAAAAGCATAATAATATGAAGCATGCGATTTTTAAGCATTTTTAACCGACCCCTATAAATCAATAAAGGGAGCGCCATTTATGCAGCTCCCTTTCGTTGTATCTTTATTTAAAAGTAAAAATCCCTTTTTGTTTATTATTTCAACTGTTCTTTCTTATCAGTCAATTCCCACAAAAAGCCCTCATTTTCACGCCCAAAGTGTCCATAGGCTGCTGTAGCACAATACTGTGCCCTTTTTAAATCAAGTGAAGTGATTATTCCTAAAGGCTTCATATCAAAAAACTTTTTTACGCGTGCCACTATTTCATCCTCAGGGATAAGCCCTGTACCAAAGGTATCAACCATAACAGAAACAGGATTAGCCACTCCTATTGCATAGGCAAGCTGAACCTCGCACTTATGAGCAAGACCAGCAGCAACAATATTTTTTGCTATATAGCGCCCCATATAAGCAGCAGATCTGTCAACCTTGGAAGGATCTTTTCCTGAAAAAGCCCCACCTCCATGCCGACCCATACCGCCATAGGTATCCACAATAATCTTTCTACCAGTTAAACCCGCATCACCATGGGGGCCGCCCACAACAAATCTGCCTGTTGGATTGATATAAATACTGGTATCTTTATCTATCATATCAGAAGGAATTACTTTTTTAACAACCAGTTCCATAACAGCTTCTTTAATTTCTTCATTGCTTACATCAGGTGTGTGCTGGGTAGAAATTACAACTGCATCCATTTTTACAGGCTTGCCATTTTCATACCTTACAGTGACCTGGGATTTTGAATCAGGTCTTAAAAAATTCACTTCCCTGCTTTTTCTTACATCTGCCAGTTTTTTCACAAGCTTATGCGCTGTTATAATTGGCATTGGCATCAATTCAGGAGTTTCAGCAACAGAAAAACCAAACATCATACCCTGATCCCCTGCACCCTGCTCTTTGAAAAGCCCTTGCCCTTCAGTTACACCCTGAGAAATATCAGGAGACTGGGAATCAATATATACCTGAACTTCACAGCTTTTGCAATCAAAGCCGACTTCAGGATCATTGTAACCTATTTCTTCTACAACTTTTCTCGCAACTGACTCATAATCAACAGTAACCTTTGATGTTATTTCACCAGCAAGAACTATTCTATTTGTAGTAACAAGGGTTTCTATGGCAACCCTTGAATCCCTGTCACCTTTAAGATGCTCATCAAGAATCGCATCAGATATCTGATCAGATACTTTATCAGGATGACCCTCTGATACTGATTCAGATGTAAAAATATAGTCTTTATTAGACATACTTTGCTCCTTTACATAAAAAAATGTTTGTTTATTTTAATACAGGATTAAACCAGAGAGAAAAACCGTTTAATTTAATTCATCCTGTTTTTTTGTTTCACCTTTTTCATGAGTCTCTTCAATAACACCGCTTTCCTTTGAGTCAATATTAAGAATCCTGTCCCTAAGAGAGGAGCTTCTTTTAGACTCAAGCACAGCAAGCCCCAGAGAACCTACCATAAAAAACACAACCATTGCAGTGGTAACCTTGGTAATAATATCTGCTGTTGATGAGCCAAAAGTGGATTGTCCAGCCCCGCCAAGTATACCCATACCAGCACTTTTATCAGACTGAAGCAGGATTACAATAATTAAAAAAAGACATACTATTACAAAAAGTACAGTTAAAACAGATATTAATAAGCCCATTATTTCCTCTTTCTAATGAAAATTAAATATAACAACTATAAATTTATTCCACTGAAAATATATCAGAAAAAAACACCTTTACTCCTGATTTCAATAATTATGACAGCTTTACCAACCTTTAAAATGATGTCAAGAAATGTATTCCCTTCATATATTAATTATTGAAAGAAAACTCTCCTTTTCCAGGCTTGCACCACCAACAAGAACCCCGTCAATATTATCCATTTTATAAAGTCCTTCTATATTATCAGGTTTAACAGAACCGCCATATATCACAGGCACTAATTCAGAGATTTCCCTGTCAAAAAAAGCCTTGATTTTTTCCCTTATAACAATATGAGCCTCTTCTGCCATTTCAGGAGTTGCCACCTTTCCTGTTCCTATTGCCCAAACGGGCTCATAAGCAATAATAACCCTGTCCATCAAAGCCCTGTCCACACCCTCAAAAGCTGAATTAATCTGCCTTTCCAATACCTTTTCAGTATCTCCATTTTCCCTTTCATTCAAAAGCTCTCCAATGCACAACACTGGCTCCAGATTGGCCTCAAAAGCTGCTAAA
>CAYTLM010000173.1:0-4274 GCA_964438485.1 uncultured Leptospirales bacterium
GAAGACTCAGCTGTTGTTACACCACTCATGCAACAACAATATGGACATTATTTTTTCATCCAGACATTGTCAATAAAAAATTTTCCCAATACCTGTTTTTTTATGAAAAATCATTAAAAATTCTTCTCCCATCTCTAGAACAGGCGTTTTCATATAAAACTTTCTTTCTTATGCTATAAATATATAGACTTATAACAAAAAAGCAACAAAAATATTGTTCAATAAAGCTATTTTAAAGTAATTAAAGTATTTTTCATAATCATCTGCCCCTTGAAAAAATCTTTAAAAAATTTGACACATATAAAAATAACATTAATATGAATGAATAACCAGCAATAAAAAAGGACAATCAAATGAAAAAAATTCAAAAACTTTCTATTCCTGCAATATTTTTCATTATCACAATATTTTTAATCCATATTGGCATAAACAATCTATGGGGAAAAAACAGCAATAGCCAGGTAAGAACAAACTATTTTGATCTGCCTGCTAACCAGGAAATTATACTCAAGTCGCTTCTGAACACCAGTGACGTAAGAGTTTTATCAGAGGATAACCTTCAGCTCATGGGCAGATACCTTTCAAAATATGTCATTCACAACAAATCACAATTTGGCACAAACATCACATCAAACTACTTTTGGTTCATTTATAATGCCCTTCCTGAATTTGTTGATAAAAGCGAACGCCATCAGGGTTATTACATAAGTCAAAACAGTCTAAACCAGGCTGACAGACTCCTTGCCTATGCTATTTATCGCATTGACCGGAATCCGGAAAATTTGAATCGCCTTTTTAACTATGCCAGACCATTAATTAAAGCAACAGTAAGCAAAGAGGACTATATTCACAACGGGATGAAGAAGAAGGTTGACTGCCTTTTAGGAATACATAGCGATCTGACTAAAATAGAGAATTACAGGGAAAAGATGCTGGAAGTAAGCAGAAGGGCAGATATGATAAGAGGCAAAACTCCGTCTGACGAAGATTTTAACGATTTCAGAAAAAGCGTTTATGGCTTCTCTGCCTATGATCTTTCAGAGTTGATATTTCTGAAACTGGAAATAGACTACAATGAAAACTATGACTGCCTTACAGAATGGTCCTTCTGGATGAGGCGCATATGCGAAGGGAACATGGATACAGTGCATGCTATTTTAGTGGAGATTTCCCGAATATATGACTAAAATTAGCTGCATTATATGCTTAACCTGCTAAAATTAATAATCTTTTACCTGTTTATTACCGGTTTTTAAACAGTTCCCGTGAATCTGTGAAAATTAAGCTTTACATGCTCCCAAATATTTGTAATATTATAGTATATATTATTAGAATTATAAATGAATCCTTAAACAGTTACCCAATTTACATTGAAAAAATATTCAGGAGAACTATTAATGTCTGACAAAAAACCCGTTAAAAAAAATTTGACCCCATCTACCAATCCCCCTAAAGAGAATGATATTGAGTCTCTCCAGCATTCATTTGTTAATCACATGGAGTATTCACTGGGAAAAGATGAATATAGTGCAACAGATCACGATCTCTACTCCAGCATAGCCTTAACTACTAGAGACAGACTTATTGAACGCTGGATTGAAACCCAGCAGGCCTATTATAAAGAAAAAACCAAAAGGGTATATTACCTATCCCTGGAATTTCTCATAGGCCGCACCCTGGGAAACAGCCTTATTAACCTTGACCTTTATGATGAAACCTCAAAAGCAATGGAGGAACTGGGCTACAACCTTGAAGAGCTTCGCGAAACAGAATGGGACGCTGGTCTTGGAAATGGTGGTCTGGGTCGTTTGGCTGCATGCTTTATGGACTCTCTTTCAACTCTAAACCTCCCTGCCGTTGGTTATGGAATCCGTTATGAATATGGAATATTTTTTCAGGACATGCTAAACGGCTATCAGATTGAAACACCTGACAACTGGCTTAGATATGGTAATGTCTGGGAATTTCCAAGATCGGAATTTGTTTACCCTGTCAAATTTTACGGGAAAACTGAACACTGCAATGATGAAAAAGGACACACACGCTGCAAATGGATAAATACTGAAGAGGTCATTGCAATGGCCTATGACACCCCTATCCCCGGATATGGAACCAGCAATGTAAACAACCTTCGCCTCTGGTCTGCAAAATCTTCCAGAGAATTTGACTTTGCCTATTTCAACGATGGTGATTATATTAAAGCTGTTTCTGACAAAGCCAGCTCTGAAAACATTACAAAAGTTCTTTATCCAAATGATAATGTCTTTGAAGGAAAGGAACTTCGTTTAAAACAGGAGTATTTTTTTGTATCTGCAACATTGCAGGATATCATCAGACGCTTTAAAAAAACCAACAGCACTTTTGACACATTCCCTGACCAGGTTGCAATACAGCTCAATGATACACACCCTGCAATAGCCATTCCTGAATTGATGAGAATACTTGTTGATGAAGAAGCCTATCCCTGGGAAAAAGCATGGGATATTACAACTAAAACTTTTGCATACACAAATCACACTGTACTTCCCGAAGCCCTGGAAAGATGGCCTGTAGCGCTAATGAGCTATGTTTTACCAAGGCACATGGAGATTATCTTTGAAATAAACAGGCGCTTCCTTGACAATCTGGGAAAGCTCTATCCAGGAAACAACCATCTGCAAGGGGAGTTATCTATCATAGAAGAAGGCCCGGACAAAAAGGTGCGCATGGCAAATCTCGCAATTGTGGGAAGCCACACTGTTAATGGCGTTGCTGCGCTTCACACAGAGATCATTAAAAACAGTATTTTTAATGGATTCTACAATCTGTGGCCAAAAAAATTCCAGAATAAAACAAATGGAGTTACTCAAAGAAGATGGCTTAAACTGTCTAATCCAGGGCTTTCCAGCTTAATTGATGAAACTATAGGCAATGGGTGGACAAAGGATTTGTATGAGCTGAAAAAACTTATACCCTTTGCTGATGATGAAGCTTTCCAGAAAAAATGGATGGATGTTAAAAAACAGAATAAAATCGCCCTTGCCCAATATATTAAAACAAGAAGGAATATAATTGTTAATGTTGACTCCATGTTTGATATCCTTGTTAAAAGAATACACGAGTACAAAAGACAGCTCCTTGATGTTCTTCACGTTATTACTCTTTATAACAGAATCAAGGATAATCCGGGTGGAGACTTTGTTCCAAGAACAGTGATGTTTGCAGGTAAGGCTGCTCCGGGCTATCACATGGCCAAGCTTGTTATCAAGCTTGTAAACTCTGTTGGAGATATTATAAACAACGATCCCCAGGTAAATGAAAAACTTAAAATACTGTTTCTTAGAAATTACGCAGTTTCCAATGCTCAAAAAATTATACCTGCTGCTGATTTATCAGAGCAGATATCCACAGCAGGATATGAAGCCTCTGGTACAGGGAATATGAAGTTTGCATTAAACGGAGCCCTTACTATTGGCACACTTGATGGTGCAAATGTGGAAATAAAAGAAGAAGTGGGAGATGAAAATATTTTTATTTTTGGTCTGGATTCAGACGGAGTAGTTGATCTTAAAAATTCAGGCTATAATCCCTATTACTACTACGAGTCAAATCATGAGCTAAAAAGGGTTCTTGATCAAATCTCCAGTGGATTTTTCTCACCTGAAAATTCTGATCTTTTTAGGCCTGTTACAGATTCTCTTTTACTCCATGGCGATAACTACATGCTTCTTGCTGATTATGATTCATATATTAAATGTCAGGAAGAGGTGAGCAAAACATTCATGGATAAAAAGAAATGGGCGCGTATGTCCATTCTTAATACAGCCAATATTGGGAAATTTTCATCTGACAGAACAATTGCTGAATACGCCAAAGATATATGGAATGTAAAACCCGTGCCTGTTAAACTATCATGGGATAAATAGTCTGCATTAAATATGGAATAGCATCTGCTCCTTTTTTTAATATGGGCAGATGCCAACCTGCACATTAAGGTGCTTTATAAAAATTTTGTCTTAAAATAACTCTTATTAAAATACTTGCCTGATAAAAATCATAAAAGTTTTAATTTAAAAATTCTACTCTAATATATAATTTTCTTACTAAGGGAGATCACATGCAAAACGTGCGAAAGAATTGATAAAATTAATCATACCAACCATCATAAAAAAAAGCCCGGTATTATCGGGCTTTTTCAAAAATGGTTACAATAATGAATTATATAATTCTAACCTGTACAGCCCTTGGGCCTCTGTCGCTATTTTCAATTTTAAATTCAACCTGAGCACCTTCAG
>CAYTLM010000174.1:0-4269 GCA_964438485.1 uncultured Leptospirales bacterium
TGCCTCATACCCGCTCATAACCGGCATTTGAAGATCCATAAGAATAACATCGTATTTTTTTCCCCTATTATTTAAAACCGCCTTAACTGCCTCTTCTCCATTTGAAACAGTATCAACAATAAAACCTTCCCCTTCAAGAAGTTCCCTTGCAACCTCCTGATTGATTTCGTTATCCTCAACAAGAAGAACTGAAGAACCTCTGATTGATTCGAAACCAGCAGGAACATAATCCCACTCACTATCCTCATCCTCTTTAAACCCCTTGTTTGCTGTTACATCCATAATTACATTAAAAAGATGAGATGATGTAACAGGCTTCATAATAAATCCATCAAGGCCAATCCTCTTTGCCTCTGTGTAAATCTCTTCCTGCTCATATGCAGTAACAATTATTATCCATGGCTTTATTCCAATTTCTTCACTTTCCATAATCATTTGTGAAGTTTCAATGCCATTCATACCTGGCATTTCCCAGTCAATAAAGGCAAAGCTATAAGGCTCCTCTCCGCTTGCTGCAACTCTTTGAATTTCTGCAACAGCATCCTCACCATTATAACAAACCTCTGTTCTAAATGAAAATTTTTCCAGATATGCTCTCATAACCCTGCATGCGGTTTTGTTATCATCAACAACAAGTGCCCGTTTATTTTTAAAAGCAGCAGGAAGAACGGATATTTCTTTTTTGACAGATGATACCCCAAATTTTACATAAAAATAAAAAGTGCTCCCTTTGCCATATTCACTTTTCACCCCTATTGAGCCTTTCATCATTTCAACCAGGCGTTTGCTTATTGCAAGGCCTAAGCCTGTTCCACCAAACTTCCTGGTGGTTGATGAATCAGCCTGCATAAAGGGCTGAAAAAGCCTCTTCATTTCCTCTTCCTTTAAACCTATACCTGTGTCACGAACAGAAAATTTAACTGTCACGCTCTCATCAGATAAATCCTCAACAGAAGCATCCACAAGGATTTCTCCTTCAGCAGTAAACTTTACTGCATTATTAGCCAGATTTAAAAGCACCTGTCCCAGTCTCAAAGGATCACCCTTAAGCACTTTGGGAATATGACTATCTATAGATATAATAAGCTCAATCCCCTTTTCCCTTGCAATAAGACTAACCATATTTGAAAGATTAACCATAATATCCTGGATTGTGAAATCAATATTCTCCAGTTCCAGCTTTTGCGCTTCAACTTTTGAAAGATCAAGAATATCATTTATTATTCCCAAAAGAGACTGAGCTGAAAGATCTATCTTGTAAACATAATCCCTCTGCTTGAGATTGAGATCTGTTTTTTTAAGAAGATAGTTCATCCCCATTATTGCATTCATGGGTGTACGTATTTCATGGCTCATATTTGCCAAAAACTCACTTTTAGCCCTGTTTGAAGACTCGGCTGCTTCAGTTGCCCGTGTAAGCTCATCCTGAGAAAGTTTTCGCTTAATCATAAGACTAAAAAGATGGGACACTCCATCAATAAGGTTTCGCTCCTGTGCAAGAAAGGGTCCTTCGTCTAAAGCCTCTCTCTCTTCAAGATAATAAATTTCCACTGAGCCAACTTTTTCTTCATCAACAATTATATCACTACCAAGCATACTTATTGCATCATCGTATTTGTCCGTTATATACTCCCTGTCGCCGTATATAACTCGTGCCACAGCTATTTCCGGATACTGCCAGCTTAAAGGAATAACATTTACTGCATACCTGAATACATTCTCTTCTGAATCATTTTTCTGTATGGAATCGGAAATCCTGTATAAACAATTGATCTCCTTAACCCTTTTCCTCATTTCTTTAAGAAGCTTATCCCTCTCTTCAAGGGCTTTTTTCCTTTCAGTAATGTCAAAACCGGAAGGGATTAAAAACCTGACTTCGCCATTTTTATCCTTCACAGGCGAAAGTAAAAAATCTATATAATGAAGCTCGCCATCTTTATCATAATGGGTCACCTCAAAGGATGAGGATTCACCGTGAGCAGTATGCATTATAGCTTTTTTGAGTTTTTCCCTATCATCTATGGAATGCGACCACCAGGGGCCGTCCCAAAATGGCTTATTCACCACTTCCTCATATTTGACACCAGAAAAAGAAAGAGCTGTATTATTAACATCAAGAAGTATCCCCTCTGTGGTCATAAAACCTAAAAAGAAATGGATGTTTTCATTGAATATTGTTTTGAACTTATTTTCACTTTCCCTTAATGCGTTTTCAATATTTTTTCTTTCCAAAACATAACCAAGCTGAACCCCTATATGAGACATCAATTCAATAATCCCTTTATCAACAGGAACAACCTCTCTGGAAAAAAATTCAACAACAGCCTCAACCTCATTATTAACAAAAATCGGAAAACCAAATGCTGCACACACACCCAGACTTTTATTTAAAGTTGTTCTTAAAAAAATATCAGAAGAATTAATATCCGGAATCCACAGCAATTTTGCCCTGCTATAAATTTCACCAGGCATGCCCACTCCAGGAAGAAATTCTGTTGCCGCTGTAATCTGCTGTAAATCAGCATAATCATTATAATCATTAAAATACCAAATCTCTGATGATATAAGCTTATCATGTTTTTTTGAATAAAAATAAACATGGCCTGCATGCCATTTTATATACTTGCAGGCATATTTCAAAGTAACAAGAAAAGCTTCCTCTGGTGTAGATGCAGCATTTGCAGCAGAGGCAACCTCCTTTAACAAAACAGCACTCTTTTCACTCTGTTGTAAAGCTTCTACTGCCTCGTTAAGCTCCAGGGTTCGCATGTAAACCCTTTCCTCAAGGCTCCTGTTAAGCCTTAAAATCTCCTCATCAGCAGCTTTTTTTTCAGAAATATCATTACCAGAGCTCAAAGTGCCTGTGATATTTCCATCTTCATCCCTTAGTAAGGTATTATTCCATGCAATAAAATGTTCTTTCCCGTCCTTTGAAACAATATAGTTTTCTATATAGCTATATTCATCTATATCACCATTGATTATACGCTTAAAACTTTTCTCAAACAGGGATCTATCCTTTTCTCTAATAATTTTCCTAACCCAATTTTCACCAACAAGCTCCTCTTCGCTGTATCCTGTTACCTTGCAGCCCATCTGATTGATAAGTTCAATCTCCCCATCTGTATTTATAACAACAAAGATATTTCCAGCAATATCCAGGTATCTTTGAGCCTTGGTACGCTCAATTTTTATTCTTTTTTCAGCTTCAATCCTGTCAGTTATATCTTTTCCAGTTGAAACAAAATGCTTTATTTCGCCTGTTTCATCTTTCATAGGAGTTATGGTCTGATCATAGTAAAAAACAGATCCATCTTTTCTCCTGTTTACCACTTCAGCTCTTATAGATTCTCCGGAAAGAATAGTTTCCCACAGCTTTTTATAATGTGATAGAGTCATTTCTCCAGACTTGAGTATGCTTGCTTTTGCACCAATAGCCTCCTCTTTGGTAAAAAATGTTATCCGTTCAAAAGCTTTATTAACATATTCAATCTCACCATCCAAATCTGTTATAAAAACAATATCAGCAGCCTGATCCAGCGCATCAGACATTTTTTTCATTTCAACAAGAGTACGCTGCTGATGCTTCAAACCTCTGCGGATAAGCACGCTTCTTTGCTCTTCAAGCTGAGCAATTAAATTTTCCCGTTCAATTTTTTCATAAATCCCTGCCAAATCAGATTCTATAATGCCACTAAACTCTATAAAAATATCAGGAAGGTATAAAGACTTATTAGCATCACAAGTATCAAGTACGCATATTGTACCAAAGGGATCTCCATTGGGCCATTTTAATGGGTAACCATAATAATAGGTCATACCCAACTCTGCTTCAGGACTATGCTCCCACCTGGGATCAATAAGGGCATTTGGCACAAGCAGGGGCTTGCCTGTTTCAATAACCTCGTGACAGTAATGTCTGGTATTGTTTGAAATTTTTTGATGAGGGACAAAAGGATTATCCTCTGTTTTGCTGGCAACAAAAACTTCAAGGTATTCTTCAGTATAGCGCATCACAAGAGCAGCAGGAACAGAGGCAAGCCTGCCAAGCAGATCAAGAGTACGCTGCCATTTAACAACAATATCTATAGTAATTTCAGGTTTAAGATCCTCTTGTGATAAAGCCATAGAATTCTCTCCTCTGCCATAAATGGAAGCGATTTAATAAATTTCAGGCCAAAGCGTTAATTTTTATTTTATGGAAAATATTTTTCTAAATAAAATCTTGAATTCAAGTAGCAAGTGCAACACCTTTCTTGCTAAAGAAGG
>CAYTLM010000175.1:0-4257 GCA_964438485.1 uncultured Leptospirales bacterium
CATTCCCAACATCCTGTTGGTCAGACTCAGTAACCTTTTGTATTTTTACTTTTTTACCTTTTTTGGATTTTGGGGGTTAAGGGGGCTATAGCCCCCTTAACAATTTTTTTAACTAAGAATTGTTGTGGAAAATCCGCTGGACTTCGAGTGGCTTGTAGAGCTGTATCGAGAAGAAGGCGGATTTTTTAAGACCCCATTCCCTAACCCTTTCCCCACGGTGGGGAAAGGGAATTGTGACATGAATTTTCTGTAAATATAAAATTTCCTGATCCAAAGCCCTCTCCATTGTGGGGAGGGCACGGCGAAGCCGGGGAGGGGTCTGGCAGGTGACCTCAATACACCGTTTCCTATGCTCTGACCCTTTTTTTTTGTCGTATTTCGAAAGTCTCCCAATGGGGTCAGAGCGTGGTTAAAAAGCCTGCAATATTAATGTAAAATAATCCCGCTTATTAATGATTGACATGTTATAATTGCATTATACTATTTTATCATGGTAGATATCAATAAGCAGATAGAATTTTGGAGAAATGGAGCTTCAGAGGATTTGGAAGTTGCCCGGGAGCTTATATCAAATAAGAGGTATCGTCATGGTCTTTTTTTTCTTCATCTGGCCCTTGAAAAGATATTAAAAGCTCATGTTTGCAGAAATATAAATGACATAGCTCCGAGAATCCATAATCTGGTGAGATTAGCTGAAACAACTTCTCTTAACTTGGAGCAGTATTTTGTTAATATCCTTGCAGAATTGAATGCTTTTAATATTGAAGGAAGATACCCTGATTCAACTTTTATACCTGTAACTCACAACGAAGCAGCTGATTATCTTAAACGCGCGGAGGAGGTTTTCCAATGGTTGATGTATCAGTTGAAATCATAGTTAAAAAATATCTCAAAAAACTTGAAGAAGCCGGATATGAAAACTGTTTCGCGGTCATCTACGGCTCCCAGGCAGCAGGCAAAACTGATGAATGGAGTGATATTGATCTTCTGATTGTTTCTCCTGTATTTAATAATGGAATAAAACGGAGTGATGTTAATACCCTTTGGCGGATTGCTGCAGCAACTGATAGCCGCATAGAGCCTGTACCAGCAGGGAAAACCCAGTTTGAAACTGATGATGGGAATGCTATAATTGAAATTGCCCGCAGAACCGGATATATAATCAATCCTGCGGCCTGAATTTCCCCTGAAATCCTGATAAATAAACCGGAATAATATAAAAAAGAGTAGTAAATGTTTAATGCTGATTATAAAAAATAGTCATGAAAAAGCTAAACACACTCATTGTGATTTTAATCCTTGCAGAGCTGATATTTCTGGCAATTTTTTTCTTCGATTTTTCTCCTGTTAAGGCTGTGAAAATGAAATGGGAAACAGAGGATGGAGCTGAATATGACAGGGTTTCATCAATACCTGTGCTTTTGTATCATAATATTGTTGAGGATAATAAACCTGTAAAAAGTCCCTTTGCATTAAAAAAAGAAAATTTGCTGAATCACTTTAATATAATAAAGGATCAGGGAATAAAGGTTATTCCTCTTTCTGAACTTACAGGTGGAAATGCTGGCTCTATATCTGATCAAAAAAAATCTGTGGTTATAACTTTTGACGATGATTACCTTTCAATGTATCGCATACTTTTGCCAATTGTAAAGGAGTATAAGTATCCTGTTACACTTTTTGTATATACAGATGGTATAAGTAAACCTGGCAAAGGCGGGCTTGACTGGAAAATGCTAAGGGAAATGGATAGAAATGGCATAGATATTCAGTGTCATTCCATGAGTCACAGGGATCTATCTGCTGTGGAAATAAATGAAACATATAGTTCAGGAAAAATTCTTTATGAAGAGCTTTATATTTCAAAAGCTTTAATGGAAAAGAATCTGGATAAGGCTATATCTTTTTTTGCATTTCCCTATGGCAGATATAGTTTGAATCTTCTTGAGCTGGCAAAACAGGCTGGATATAAAAAAGTTTTTTCAACGGATTACGGTCCAAATATAATTACAAGGGATAACTTTTGTTTAAGGCGGCATCATATAAAAAATTCCTATTCAGATGAATTTTTTATATCTATAATAAAATAGAGCAATAAAAAACCGGTATTAAATACCGGTTTTTTTTCGAGCACCTGTTTTGCAGCTTATTCTTTTCCTTCTTCAAGGATTAATTTAGTTTCAAGATCCATTTGTATCAGGTCATCCATGAGTCTGGGAATTTCAATATCAAGCTGATCAAACTGTTTTTTAATAATTTTTTCTTCTTCAGGAGTACCTTCAAAGGCAAATTTGGTAAGCTCTCCTATTAATTCTGTTATGTTTGCCTGTTTATTTTGGTATATAAAGATAATGTTAGGCCCTGATTTGTATCCCCAGTGGAATCCGTCTGGCAGGTGAACTGTAAAGGTTTCAGTAATTCCATCTCCATCAGCATCCTGTGCATAATAAACCATGCCATCTTTGGTTTTTCCCACAACTGAAGTGAAGTATTTTGTAGCGCCATCATAGTTTAGTTTTTTAGGAATTGGTCGTCTTTCAACTTTAAGCTCAGAATCCTTGCGATTTACCATAAGCCCCTTGAAAATATTAACATGTCTTTGAATAAAAGCGTTCCGTGTTGTATTGAAAAAGTCGGAATATCTTTCATCAAGGTTTTCCTGTACTCCAAAGGGAATTTCCTTTCTTTGCACCTCCTGTCGTCTGTCAGTAATTCGTACATAGTCAGGTTTTCCGTCAATTTCTCTTTCCCAAAGGGTGTTCATAATAAGACGGTTTTCCATCTGCCTGATAACTCTGTTTTGTTCAACAAATTTCGGGTCATCATAGCCGTCTTTGAAAAGATACATTTTTTTGTCTTTTATAATAAGAAGAGCAGAAATTGAGGTATCCTGTGTTTGATGCTCCTCCGGGTCTATGATGTTTTCTATCTGTTGATAGGCTAATCTGTCTTCGTCATATCTTGAAACATCATCAAGGGTAATAATCTTATATGATAAATCTCTTGAAATAGCTGGTGCAACTATCATTATAACTGTTAATATAAGTGCAACCCTTCTGGTAATATTTTTGAACATATGCTCCTCCATGAGGTGAAAAAATAGTTATACATATTTATAGTCGGTTCCTGAGTTGAAATTATATAATTCTTTGTGACCTTTTTGTCAAATATTTTATACTTTGTGTTTATTTCTTTCTTTTTTCCACTTTGCCTTATCCATTTTTGTCCAGCTTTCAACTATGTGCTTTGAAATTTCAGCTTCTGCATCTTTTCTGGTTTTGGGTTTACTTTTGTTTTTCTTATCAGGATTCTTTTTATTTTTAGAGTTGTATTCTTCCAGCTCTTTTAATGTAAGGGGTGGCTCAGATAGAATCATCTCCTCATAAATTGTCTTTCTTTCTTTTTCAGAGGATATGGAGTTGATAATAGCTAATATTTTTTTTCTGTTTATTATTCCTGAAAGCAGTTCATCAGGAATAATATCATTATAATAGGCAGATGCAATTGCGCCTGTCATGGAGGAAAGCGCAGATGCTGCTCCTCCTTCATAAGCAGATGTAATAAAAACATCAGCTGGATTTTTACATCTTTCAGCAATAGAAACAGCATAGGTAAAAAGGGTTTCCGGCAAATTGGTTGTAGCACGCGCAACCCGGGTTTGCAATATTTTTTCTGTTTCTTCACATATAATTTTTTCACAGTCATCTAATTTTTCTATATTAACTGTTTTATCCAGAATATTACGCATAAGACTGATTCTGCCTGTGACATAATCTGGATTAATTCCTGATTTGAAAATAATGTTTTCATGCTCCTTTGCAAAGGACTCGGTTTTTGCCAAAGAATATGCTGAAGCTCTGTGAATTCCCGTGTTTTTATCAGAATTTATAAGATCTTTTATCAGGAGGATCATGGCAATGCCTGAAGCAGCTGTTCCTGGATCAGTGGTAAATAGCATGGAGTAGTTTATAATGGGAAAAAGCAGATCTTCACTGTTTTCAGAGAAATAGAGAAGCGGAAGCGCAGATGGCACAACATTTGAGCAGGGAAAAGAAAAAAGTGTGTCTTTTTTCAATTGCGGATTTTTAGCCATGGAAATAAGATTTCTGCCAGCAGCATCAGGGTTTCTGAAAAAACTGTAATCAAGTCCTGGAAGTTCTGGGGAATCCTTTAATATTTGCATAAATTTTTCCTGGTTCCATTGTTTCTTTTCAATGGATGCACCATTTAGAATCATAAATTGCGTAAGCGATGAGT
>CAYTLM010000176.1:0-4227 GCA_964438485.1 uncultured Leptospirales bacterium
AACGTCTTTTCCAGTTTATGATATGGTCTTTTGGTTTAACAGTATCTGCTGCAGGGGTAATAATAGCTGTTATAAAGATGTAAGTATAGAACTACTCACTTGTAAACTTTATTGACATAATATTATAGTAAATAAAAGTGTTAAAAGTCTAAAATTCTTATCAAAATTTTTAATTTTTCCCTTTCATCTTTTGAATTTAGATTTTTGCCCTTTAGGCTCAAAACCAATGATTTTTAATAATTCTACTGCTTCGACTTTACCATTCCAACTTCCATTTTTAGACTTTTACTTGACATAACATTATAGTAGATAAAAGTGTCTTTGAATTACGCATGTTTGTGCTTTTTTATTTAAAAAAAGCTATGTAAATAATTTTTGAATAAAGGAATTGCAGGGGAAGTAATTTTGCCGCCAGTATATAAGCAGTTAAATAAGTAGAAATTGTGTTTTCAAGAGGAAGTTTATGGTTAATGTGATCCCTTGCGGCGGCAGGGGAATGAGGTTATGTCCCCTTTCCCGGCAGTCTTTTCCAAAGCAGTTCTTTATAAATTAATACAGGCAGATAAATGAAATATATTAAAGATTTAATTTCCTTTATAAAAATTATTATTAAACAACGATATGTAATATTTCAGCTTACAAAAAGGGACTTTCAGAATAAGTATTTGGCCTCATACCTGGGGCTGCCCTGGGCTTTTATTCAGCCGGCTGTTACAATACTGGTAATGTGGGTTGTAGTATCATTAGGGTTTAAAGCCGGACCAACTAATACCGGTGTGCCTTTTGGCCCCTGGCTTGTATGCGGGCTAGTCCCCTGGTTTTTTATAAGCGATTCTATCCTTGGGGGCACAGGGGCATTGATGGAGTATTCCTATTTAATTAAAAAAATATATTTCAGGCCAAGCATAATACCTATAATTAAAATTTTAACAGCCCTTGTCATTCATCTTTTTTTTATCGCAGTGCTTGCGGTTTTTGCCATTGGTTATGGATATAATCCCGGGATTTACTGGCTTCAGGTGCCTTATTATTTGTTTGCCACAATAATACTGGTTCTGGGCATATGCTGGTTTACCGCATCTGTAACAGTTTTTATGCGGGATATGGGGCAGCTGGTTGGTGTTACTATGCAGATTTTTTTTTGGGTAACTCCCATTATATGGCATGAAAGCATGCTTCAGGGGAAATTGCGCTATATGATTTACATGAACCCTTTTTCATATATTACAAACGGATACAGAGAATCATTTTTCAATCAGGGCTGGTTTTTTGAAAATTTAACACTTACAATTTATTTCTGGTGTATTGCCGGGTTTTTCTTTGTTTTCGGGGCAATAATATTCAGCAGGCTAAAGCCTCATTTTGCAGATGTGTTGTAGGGGGGAGTTGAAAGGGGAAAGATGAAAGTCTAAAGGGAAAAGTTGAAAGATGAAAGTTGAAAGATGAAAGAGAAGCCACTTTCAACTTTTTACTTTCAACTTTAGACTATTAATCTGGAAAATTGTAAATATTGTGAGGATAAAAATATGATTAATTTGATATTATGCGGAGGGAGCGGTACAAGGTTGTGGCCTCTTTCAAGACAGGCCTATCCAAAGCAGTTTGTAAAATTAATAAACAATCAGTCGCTTTTTCAGGAAACTGTCAGACGCAACAGCTCTTTATCACATAAATATTGTATTGTCACAAACAGGGATCATTATTTTATTGCTGAAAGCCAGATGGATGAAATAGGTGTTCAGGAAAACTCCTTTTTTGTCCTTGAATCTGCGGCCAGAAACACCGCGCCTGCTATTGCACTGGCATGTTTTAACTATGATCCGGGAGAAATTATTTTTGTAACTCCATCGGATCATTTAATTATAGATACAGAAAGTTATTACAAAAGGGTTAAATCAGCCCTTAAACAGGCTGAAAATGGAAGCCTTGTTACTTTTGGCATTAAACCTGAATATCCTGAAACCGGATATGGATATATTGAAGCCGGAGAGACGGCTGGAGATATGATATTTAATGTTAACAGTTTCAGGGAAAAACCGGATTTTTTAACCGCGCAGAAATATATTAAGGATGGAACCTATTACTGGAACAGCGGCATGTTTCTTTTTAAGGCAGGGGTTTTTCTTGATGAATTAAAAAAATATTCTCCTGAAATATTTGAAAAATCTTTGGCAGCCCATAAAAATTCGGAAGTTGAAAATAAAGCTCAAAAAATTCCATATGATTGTATGATGCAGATAAAATCAGACAGTATTGACTATGCTGTTATGGAAAAATCGGACAATGTTTATGTTGTTGCTTCGGAGCTTGGCTGGACAGACCTGGGGAGTTACGATGCGATTTATGATATTATTGAAAAAGATGAAAATGGAAATTCTAAAGATAAAAACTTAATAACTGTTAAATCGTGTAATAATCTTGTAATAGCAGATAACAGAAAAATTGCTCTTGTCGGTGTTGATGATCTTGTTGTGGTAGACACCGATGACGCGCTTCTTGTTTCAAAAAAAGGGTATTCCCAGGATGTAAAAGAGGTAGTGGATATTCTTCAGAAAGGGGATGACCCGGAAAAGGAGATGACTGTTTTGCATACAACTGTGCACAGGCCCTGGGGTACATACACAATACTTGATAACGCAAAAGAGTATAAAGTTAAAGAGATAACTGTAAAACCGGGTAAACGTCTTTCCCTGCAGAAGCATACATACAGGAGCGAGTACTGGGTTGTTGTAAAAGGTGAGGCTGTAATTCAGGTTGGCGATGTGGAATATATAAAAAAGGCGGGTGAATCGGTTTATATACCTGCAGGTGAAAAGCACAGGCTTACAAATAAAAGCAGCGAGCCTGTTTCAATAATTGAAACCCAGACAGGGAGCTACTTTGGAGAGGATGATATTATAAGGCTTGAGGATGATTACAAAAGGGCTGTTTAGGGAAGTTGAAGGGGATTGAGTTGAAAGTTGAAAGGGGAAAGATGAAAGGGAATAAGTCTAAAGTTGAAAGTTGAAAGATGAAAGGGAAAAGTTGAAAGATTATAGTGATATTAAGTCAGCGGTTTTAGATAAGAGGGTTCGTTTCAGGCAGCATTCTGCTGAAATGATGATAGAGAGAAATATCTCCAAAGAAGAGGTATACAAAACAATTGTTGATGGAGAATTTATTGAAGAATATTTAAGTGATAAGCCTTTTCCAAGCTATCTGGTATTTTATAATGGGGAACAAAATCCTTTACATGTTGTCTGTTCTTATAACAATATTGACGAATATGCTGTCATAATAACAGTCTATAAGCCGGATATGAATCATTTTGAAGATGATTATAAAACAAGGAGAAAAAATCATGGATAAATGTATGACTCAATGTCCCATGTGTAAAGGTTCGGTACATCCGGGTATAACAGTATTTACTGTTAAAATTGGTGATGGTATTCTTTTACTTGAAGATGTACCTGCTGATATTTGTTCTCTTTGCGGAGAAAAATGGTTTTCAGATATGACGATGGGTAAAATCGAATTAATAGCTGATGGTGTGAGAGACCGTCATGTCAAATTCGAAATTATTACATTCAATGCGGCGTGAGGGGATGAGTCTAAAGGGAAAAGATGAAAGTTGAAAGGTGAAAGGTGAAAGATGAAAGGTGAAAGATGGAAGGGAAAAGTTGAAAGATGAATGGGATTGGGCGGTTTGAGGATCTGATAGTCTGGCAGAAGGGTAAAGAGCTTACGCTTTTAGTCTACAAAACTTTTCGTAGTAATAAGGATTTTGCTTTCAGGGATCAGATTCAGCGGGCTTCGGTTTCGATTATGAATAATATTGCAGAAGGCTTTGAACGTAAAGGCGCAAAAGAGTACGCAAGATTTTTATATATAGCAAAAGGTTCTGCCGGTGAAGTGAGGTCAATGCTTTATCTGGCAAAAGAGCTTGGATATCTTTCAGAAGAAGCATTTGGTGAGGCTTTTGCTTTAGCTGAAGAGATTTCCAGAATTTTAGCCGGTCTAATAAGAAAAGTGGAGGTAAGTAAGTGAAAGGATGAAAGTGAAAATAAGTTGAAAGTGAAAAGTTGAAAGTGAAAAGGTTCTATTTCTATGTAGCGTTTTTTTACTTTCATCTTTCAACCTTCAACTTTTATCTTTCAACCTTTAACTTTCAACTATCATGTCAGAAACAGCTATTCAAGTCCAAAATCTCACCAAAATCTACCGTCTTTACGATTCGCCTAAAGACCG
>CAYTLM010000177.1:0-4203 GCA_964438485.1 uncultured Leptospirales bacterium
TTTTAGTTTTAGTACGCCTGTGAGCGTATTCCTTCATCTCATACCAGAACATGGCGTTGTGATAGTTTTCCATTATTTGAAAAAGGGATTTGTCCTCCGTCTGAAAAATTGAGTAAATATTTTTTATATCCTCTTTCACAACACCTGGAAGACTGTCAAATTTTGATGCATAAATTTTGTAGTATTCAACTCTCTCTTCTAAATCAGATATCATTTCCTGCTTTTTAAAATAATCGATACTCCAATCAGAAATTACATCCTCTAAATACTTTTGAGTTTCCCTTAATTTCACCCATGAACTATAATTACCTATGCCCTCCTGATAATTTTTCAAATCCTCCTCTGTTTTAATGTGGGACAATATTTTATCCCTTATCTTTGCAAGTTCTGCTACTTCCTCTTCATTTAAACCTTCAACCTTTTCAAAGAAAAAAGGAATATTTTCTTTTGCCTTATTATATTCTTTTTCATAAAACTCAAATTCATTTTTGTACCTGTCTAAATCCTCACTTATCTGAACATCAACCTGAGAGGCTCTTATATACTCTTCACTCTTTCTTAAAAAATCCTCTTTGAGCTTCCTGTACTCTTCATCATCCTGTAAATCCTCCAGAGTCTGCTGATTCTCCATTGCCCTTTTCTTTTCTGTAAACTCTGTCAAAACATCCTTATATTTTGCTGCTATTCTTTCATAATTATCCCTGGCATCAGGAACATCAAGACCTGCAAAATTTTCTGTTGAGCTGCCCTCTGTCCCAGGCTTTGTACCATAGTCAAATCCGCTATCTTCTGTTCCCTGCCCCTTTAAATATGGCGTGTTACCATACTCCCAAACCGAATAGGCCTTCTCGTATTCAAATTCCAGATTTTTAAATTCTACATAAAGCTGTGATGCTTCATTCATCTTATCTATATATTCACTGTTCTTTTCCTTGTATAATTTCTGTGCATGGTTCAACTGAGACTGAATATCCTCATATTCCTTTTTAGCCTTTTCATGAGCCTCCCTTTTTAATTCAAGCTCTCTTTGAAGATCCTTTTTTTCCTGACTTCCCCCCAATGACTCATAAACATTTTTGCTATTAATAAGCCCTGTTTCAAACTGATTCAGCATCATCTCCAGACTGTAAAGCTCGGAATTAATCTCTTCTGCAATGTTGCTGTAAAAATCATTATCCTCTTTAAGCCCAAGCAAAGCAATAGCAGTGAATAAATCTTTTTCTGTGTAGTTCGCTCCAAGCCCTGCTACTGTTTCCAGCACACCCTTAATCCCATGAAAATCCGGCATGTATTCAGCTGCTTCAAATAAAGCATTAAATATTCCCTCAAGGCGGTTTGCCTCATCAACTATAAGGCTCCTTGAAAAACTTTTCCCATCCCTTTTTATTTTCTCTAAGGAATATTTTATTACATCCTTAACTCCATCCTCATTGCGCTCATCAAAAATGGATGTCTCATTTTCCATTGGGACAGATGAAAACCTGAAATCATCCCCATCAACATAAAGAACCGAATCCCTCCAGGAATCCCAACTCCCTTTACCTGAAACAAAATTTTGCAATGCCTCAGCCCTGATGAAATCCCGAAAGCTGACACTATGCTCCTTCTCTATTACAGCAAGAGCTTCACTAAAGAAGACAAGTGTTTGAAAAATTTCCTGTTCATCAAAAACATAATCTTTTCCTATTATCAGAAAAATTATTTCTCCTATCCTTTGCACTTCCTCCAGGCTGCTATCAGCTATATGTTTTCTTTCCTCATCAGTAAGGTCATTATACATTGATTCAATGAGAATACTTTTTTCCATACTGCTTATTGCATCAAATTCAAGAACCTCCCCTGCCTGGACTAAAAACTCAAATACTCCCTCAAGTGTCTCAACCTTGATTTGTGCAGAGCTGTATATCTCATCTGCACAACCCTCCACCCTTCCAGAAATATAATCATCAATATATAAATACACATCAAGCTTATCCTTTGAGCTTAACAGACTCATATAGGTTTCCTCAATATATCTGGGAACTGGTATGCCTCCCTTTTCCAAGTCATTCATGTATTCATATACAGCATCAACCGCAAGGCTCATCTGCATAGGACTTAAATTTCTTATGCTAAAACCATCAAGGCCATTAAGTTCAATCTCTGAAGGGTCATAATATCCGGTTTTAAGTATTATCCGGCCAATCATCCCTGCCAGGTAATTTTCATTTTCCCCTGCATGTTCTGTAGAATAAAAATAATGATAGTTATCTAAAACATATTGCTTTAACTCATAATTCACCCTTAAATCAAATTCGGCTCGCCTGTCATATCTGATTATTTCTTCAAAACCTGCTATAGCACTTCCAGGATAATAGTATTCCCGGATTTTCATTGCAGCGTTATAGCTTCCATTATCAGCTTCTCCAATAAGCTCTGTCAGATTAAGCTCATGATACTCCTCTGTATAAAACCTGTATATTGCCTCAGCTTCAGCCAGATCATCATCAAGCCTGTTTTTATATGCGCCCCACTCTTCAGGGGTTAAACCTTTAAATTTTTCCTCAAATATTTTTAATGCTGTTTTTATTATTATGTAATCACTATTATCAATACCATGGATAAACTTCAATCCCTCTGACATAGACTCAAGATAGCCCTTAACACTTTCATAAATCTTTATAAAATCAGCATCTTCATCTATATCAGATTCAACCCTTTCAAAGGCTGATTCTAGTTTTCTTAATGCTTCAAGGGAATAGCCTGCATAGATTGAATAAATTTCAGGGTTAAATTTATTGTCAGATTTAATAAACTCATCAGCATTAAAATCCTTATCTACCAAAGCTTCAACAACTGCTGCTGCCTGTTCATATTCCAGCTTCAATTCAAAGTATTCTTCAAGCTGATCTGCTTCAACACCTGTGGAATTTTCCTTGATAAATTCATTCAATGCAGATTCAGCACTTCTTTTTTTACCATCTGCATCCTTATAGTTTTCTGAAAACTCACATACTCTTTCTGCTGCTTCAAAATCTTTTAAAGCTTTGATGTACTCAAGCCTTTTGTCAGCTATACGCTTCTCTGTTTCAGCAATATTTCTTTCTATAGACTCTATCTCCTTTTTTATGTAATCCTGGTTTTCTCCATTCTCAATAATGATAAGGGCTTTCCTTGCAGAAACATAATCATCCTCTTTTTCCGCAAGGTTTATCCGTGCAGCCTCGAACCTCTTTGCAAGATCCTCTATGCTCCCCACATCCCCTGTTTGTAGACTCTTTAACTCCTCAACTATGGCTGATGATTCCTCAAGCGCTCTTGTATAATTTTCCCTTGCCTCATTCATTGCAGCCTCTGCTGAAATTTTACGCTCCTCTGTAATCTCCCCACTCTCGCGCTTGCCATTAACAGGATAGGCATAATCATAAACAGCCTTTGCTATGGCAAGGCGCTTCTCCCAGAACTCCTTGTCACGCCTTGCAAGCTCATACTCATATTCTGCACCTGTCATAAGATAGGGGTCATTCTCATTTGCCTGGTCATTGAGCCTGTAAGCGCCATTCACATTCACAAGAAATCCAGGATCACCAGTCATGTTTTGCCCCATAGTCATTTCAGCATCCAGGGCTATTTTCCCAAAGGTATTCTTTATATCCTTCCATCTTTCCAGCTCAGTCCTATAATAAAAATAGGACGACTTTTCATTTTCAGATGATTCAAAATTAACGCTGTTTATTACAGTATATTCATTAAGAAGATCTATGTTTTCCATCCACTGATAATTACGGGAGTCAGACGAAGAATTCCCACCCCAGCCGAAACTATAAATCGGCATTGCCATGTATGTGACTTTTCTACCGTATAGTTTTACAGTATATTTTTCCTCAAGATACCAGTTTCCATTTGCGTCCTGCTTTGCAACTGAGCCTCCATATTCATAGGTGTAATAACTCCCTTTATAATAGGAAGTACCGAGTCTCCAATCACGATCTGATGAATTATAGCTATACCGCCCTATTTTATAACTATCATAATAGGACTGCTTTGCAGGAAGAGCATCCAAAAGCGTATTTATTTTATTCCATATATCCGCAGATATAATTACAGAAAAATTTTCATTCTCCTGTTTCACCTCTCCCAGATTACCAAATGCCCCAATGTTTTTATAGCTTTCGCACATATTCTCAAGCCACTTTATGTTTGATACTGCTTCGCCATACACCT
>CAYTLM010000178.1:0-4196 GCA_964438485.1 uncultured Leptospirales bacterium
CGACTCTATCCAAGCTGTTAAATACCCATAAATCAATTAATCCCCGGCTAAAAAACCTCTATTATTTTTATAAATCTTTACAGCCGACCCCCTGAGGAGGGTTAATTAACTCATTTTATCTTTTTTAGTAACCTTTTCTAGAATTGATATAAAAAAATACAAACATAAATAGAAATTTATCAAGTCCCACCTTAGGGGATTTAGGGAAAAAGGTCTGAGAAAAGAAGTGGGAAGAAGTGAGCAACCCAGGGGAAGAGAGTTAGGGAGATGGGGTCAGAGCCCCTACTTCACCCTTTTAATATACTCAATAATCCCTTCTATATCTGTAATTTTATCAGCTGCATTAAGTTTAATCGCCTCATTGGGCATACCAAAAACAACACTGGATTCTTCGTTTTGTGCTATTGTATAAGCTCCAGCCTCTTTCATTTCAAGAAGTCCTGCAGCACCGTCTTTACCCATACCTGTACAAATTATGCCAACAGCTGAATCACCAGCACAAAGGCTCACTGAACGAAACATCACATCCACTGAAGGCTTGTGCCTGTTAACCGGCTGGCCGTCATTTATTTCAACCCAGTACCCGTTTTTATCATGATGAAGAAGCATATGCTTTCCTCCAGGAGCAACAAGTGCCATATCTGTTAAAAGCCTGTCTCCATTGCGCGCCTCTTTTACAAGAATCCTGGACTTGCTGTTTACCCTGTTGGCAAAAGCTTCAGTAAACTTTTCAGGCATATGCTGTGTAATCACAATCCCTGGTGTTCCTATTGGAAGGCTCACCAGAATCTGGTCAATAACCTCAGTACCCCCTGTTGAAGCACCTATTGCAATAACTTTTTGACTTGGCTTATTCCCGCGCACTCGTTCAGCTTTGGATAAAATTACATCTGCAGAGTATTTCTCATCAATATCAAGGTTGACTGCTGGTCGCCGTTTAAGATGAGACTTGGTTCCTCCAGCAGCAATCACCTTTTCCACCAGCTCTCTGGAGAACCGGGCAGTTACTTCTGCATTGTCAAGATGGGGCTTTGCTATAACATCTATTGCACCAAGCTCAAGTGCCTTTATTGCTTCAGCAGTACCATTTGACGTGAGTGAGCTTACCATTATAACAGGCACTGGATTTGCTATCATAAGTTTTTGTAAAAAAGTAAGACCATCAACTCCAGGCATTTCAATATCAAGTGTAACAACATCAGGATTAAGGGTGTTAATTTTTTTCGCAGCAAAGCTTGCGTCAAGGGCCGTGCCAATTACTTCAACTTCAGGGGATTGAGACAATAGATCACTCAAGAATTTTCTCATAACTGCTGAATCATCTATTATGAGAACTTTTACCCTATCCTGCTGTACCATGTAAATTCTCTCGTCTTTTAATTATATTGACATCTCTATCAGCAACCATCTTAACTACATCGTTTTTCATTATTCTGCGCAGATAAACTTTTCCTGTATGGGCATCAAAAATTATTTTTCTTGTATAGTTAGATCCTACATCTGTGCTTAAAATAGGAATATCTTCAATTTCAAGAATAATTTTTGCAATCCTTATATTATCAGAAGGAATCGTATTTCTCCTCCCGTCACTTCCAGAAAGATCAAGTATGCTTCCGCCTCCAAAAATCTTTGCTGTTAAATTCTTTCTATTAGCACCCTTTTCAAGCATACCATTGATTATTTTATCTATAGCTGTAATTCCATATTTAGTATAATCATCATTCAAAAAACCATCAGATCTGATACGCCCTGGCAGCATAAAATGATTCATACCTGCAACACAGTTTTCACTGTCATGAAGACAAACAGATACGCAGGAACCTAAAAGAGTACCTATCAATTCATTTTTTTCTGTTATATAATATTCACCAGGATGAATAATATTAATATTCTTTCCAAGTCTGTTCCTGTTTTTAATGTACACCTAAATCACCTTTTTATATATAGTCCTTCCAGCAAGGTAAAACTTATCTGTCACATTGCTGATATTTTCTGAATGACCAACCAGAAGATAACCATCATCTTTTAAATAGCGTAAAAAATTATCAAAAAGTTTTTTTTGAGTCTCTTTGTCAAAATATATTATAACATTTCTGCAAAAAATAACATCAAACTTTTTTTTCATCGGGTAATCGTCAATAAGCAGATTTAACCTCCTGAAAAAAACAATATTTTTAAGAAAATCTTTAACTTTAAATAATCCTTTATTATCCTCTTTACCTTTAAGAAAATACTCTTTTAAAAGATTTTCTTCTATAGCAGCAACCTGATCCTCTGTATAAATTCCATTTAAACCTTTCTCAAGCACCTGGGTGTCAATATCTGTTGCAAGTATTTTAAACAAAGGGGCTTTCTTTTCCTTAAAATATTCAAAAAGAGTAATACCAATTGTATAGGGTTCTTCACCTGTTGAACAACCAGCGCTCCATATCCTTATTTCTCTCTCTCCCTTTGCCTCAAAGGCAGGAAGAATATAGGTTTTCATAAATTCAAAGTGATCATTTTCCCGGAAAAAATCTGTTTTATTGGTAGTTATGGAATTAATAAAATTAATTTTTTCTTCGTTATAATTATCTATAAGATAATTATAATAATCACTAAAATTGTTAAGATTTAAAAACCTAAGCCTTTTCATAAGGCGTGACTGTAAAAGAATCTTTTTTACATCTGAAAGACTGATACCTGATTCTTTATAAACAATATCTCTGAATTTAACAAACTCCTCTTCAGTAAGCTTATAATCCACTATCATAGGCAAAACCTAATCAAAAAGAATAATCTTCCCGGCTCTTTCCCTGTTACGAAATTCACTTTCAACATACTCCTTTTCCAAAGCAATAAATTCAGAATACTCCTCATTATTTCTTAAATGCCTGCGAAAAACAGCCCCACTTAATGGTGAAAAATAAATTTTTCTTCTAAAAGGCCCCCCTAAATCCGATTTTTCAACTCCAATTTTTTCAAAGGCAAAATAGTCACGAACAAATGAAATATTGCTTTCAGTTAATGCAACAGCATCAGTGCCGGAATCCTCACTATGTCCTGCACCAAAAATTTTAGCTTTCATAAAATGCCTGTCACATCCTAACTTTACCAGGTCACCCATAAGATACTCCATATTGAGTATACCTATACGAGAAATATCCTCATTGTGTAGCCCCTTTGTACCTGATGTACCTGGCACAACAAAATTCACCATACCTCCAATTTTTACTTTTATGTCAAAAATACACACAGCAAGACATGTGTCCACAACTGTGGCAATATAAAAATCCTCATTTGTGGCATAATGCTCACCCGGATAAATTATCATTACAGGTTTCCCTGTTCTGTTGTTTCTGCTTTTTAGCATAGATTAATATTCCATTACTTCGCTATTCTTTCAGCATACAAGGAAATGAGCAACATCAGGAATAACAACCAGATTATCTCCCATTTGACCATTGCTGCTTATTGCATGTTTATTTTCTTTTTCCATGGTTATTTTATAAATCTTTTAACTACATTAATTAAATCATCAGCCTGAAAAGGCTTAATAATCCACCCTGAAGCACCGGCATTTTTACCCTTTTGTATCATATCTTTTTCTGCCTCTGTTGTCAAAACTACCACAGGGGTAAATTTGTCAACTTCTCTAAAGGCTGTAATAAACTCTATTCCATTCATTACAGGCATATTTATATCACAAATACACAGGGCTATTTCATCACCAGATTTTTTTATCTCTGCAATTTTATCAAGCGCATCCTGTCCATTCTCTGCCTGCATAACAGGATAACCCAGCTCTCTTATTGCCATTTCCACACTTAAACGTATAGTAGATGAATCATCTATAACAAATATATACCTGTTCATTTCCCCTCCATTTCTGCAACTAAGCCTTTATTCCGGCTAAAGTCAAAAGCTTTTTAACCTGTGGATTAACTCCAATAAGCCTTACTACCTTTTTAAGCTCCCTGGTCTTTTTACCTGCTGCAATAATCACCTGTGTTGCTGCCAAATCAATTCTTTTGACAAAGGCCTTGCTCTTTACCTGAACTTCTCCTGATCTTACCCTGTCAAAAACTTCTGTTATTCCACCCTCACCCATTTAAATACCCCTGCTGATCAACTATTCCTTCATCTGTATTTGCCATTCCGATTTTGCATCTTCAGCTTATACAAATACCAAAATCCCCTGATTGGATCAATTTTAT
>CAYTLM010000179.1:0-4190 GCA_964438485.1 uncultured Leptospirales bacterium
CTCTCCATATGGAGAGGGCGCGGCAGTGCCGGGGTGAGGTCTGGGAAGTTACCTCGATACACCGATTTCGGCACTCGGTAACCATTGATCCGCCGGACTTCGAGTGGCTCGCAGAGCTGTATCGAGAAGAAGGCGCAAACAGGTGCTCTGACCCCATCTTTTTTTATGTTTTTTTATTGCAGAGAATTTTCATTCAAATAGAATGGAGACTTGTTTCATAAAGAACTGATTTTGGTTGTTATGAGGAGTTAGTCTCTATTTATACTTTTATACTTGCGACCAGTTTTTCCCTTCAAAACATAAAATTAAATTTACAATTACTGATACCGCTTGGATTTAATCAATAAACACAAGGTCTTTCTTATAATAACCATGTCCTTTTTTTAGTTTTATGTTGTTTTATACTCTAAAAAATATATATATTTAGAGTATAAAATGCTTGTATCTTTTATTTTTGCATTATAATATTTTGTAATCTCCAGTGTTTTTTTCATGGTTATGTGTTTGTTTTTTGAATTTTTAATAGTATAAATTGCAAACCTAAAAAATATTTCTGTTGCAGGATGACATGAATAAAAAAAACAATAACATTATAATCATTACCAATGACATTCTTGAAGGCAACAAGTCCCTTTCAAAAACACTGGAGGATTGTGGATATGAAATTTTAGCTGCCCGGTCTTCTGAAGATGTTGCTGCAATATCCTCTTCGTTAGGCGGAACAATACCTGTAATTACTGCTTCCTTGTCAGTTCACGCAGCAGATTTTATTCATGACAGTGTTTACAAAACTATTTTTGAAAGCACTGGAACATTTATGTTTCTAGTTGAAAAAGATATGACTATAAGCAAGGTTAATCAGAATTTTCTTAAAGAATTCGGCTACTCCAGGGCAGAAGTTGAGGGGAAGATGAAGTGGACAGATCTGGTTGCTTTTGATCATGTTGAATTTATGACAAATCAGCACAAAATAAGACGTAAAAAATCGGAACAGGCTTTAACAACTTATGAGTTTAAATATAAAAGAAAATCGGGCAGTATTAATGCCGGACTTATAACAGTGGGCATGATAGCAGGAACGGATTTAAGCATTGCTTCAATTACTGATATAAGTGAGCTAAAAAAAACAAAAGAGGAACTGATCCAGAAAAATGAGGAACTTCATTCTCTTAACGAAGAACTTGCAGCAATTAACGAGGAGTTTGAAGCGATCAATGAGGAGCTGATACATACCAATGTCCAGCTTGAAGAAAATGAACTTCGTTACCGCACTCTCTTTGAAAACACGGGTTCAGGAATTATTGTAATTGAAGAGGACACCACTGTAAGCCTTGCCAATGAAACCTTTACCGCAAGCCTGGGTTATTCCAGAGATGAAATAGAAAATAAGATGAAATGGACAGAAATGGTCAGTCAAGAGGATCTTGAATTTATGTTGAACCAGCATAAGCTGAGAAGAAGGGAACAGGAGAAAGCAGAATCGAGCTATGAATTCAGGTTTAAAAATAAAAAGGGCGAATTAAGGGACAATATTATTTTTCTTTCAATGATTCCTGGAACAAAAAAAAGCATTGCCTCACTTTTTGATATTACTGACAGAAAAGAAGTTGAAAGAAAGCTTAGAATAAGTGAAAATAAATACAGAAGTGTTTTTGAGAATATTCAGGATGTTTTTTATCAGACCAATACAGCGGGCATAATAACCGAGATGAGCCCATCAATTGAAAATTATTCAGGGTTCAGCCGTAAAGAATTAATTGGCAAAAGTGTATCCAGTATGTACTATGATCTTTCTGATCGCGAAAATTTTTTAAAGATTATACTCGCAAAGGGCAAGGTTATTGACTTTGAACTACGTTTAAAAACAAAGGATAACCGTCTTTTAATGATTTCAACTACATCGCATATCGTGAGAGACAGCAAGGGAAAGATTTGTGGATTTGAAGGAATTCTTAGAGATATTACAGAGCGTAAACTGGCTGAGGAGGAGAAAAGCAGAATAGAAAAAGATCTTTATCGCGTTCAAAAAATGGAGGTAATAGGCACGCTTGCAGGTGGGATAGCGCATAATTTTAATAATATCCTGATGGGAATAATGGGTTATACATCACTCCTTTTATCAAACAAAGATCTTTCCAATCCGGATTTTGAATATCTTAAAAATATTGAAGAGTCTGTGCGTTCAGCCTCTGAGCTTACAAAAAATCTGTTGGGATTTGCCAGAGGGGGAAAATATGAAGTAAAGCCCACGGATATGAATTCCCTTATACGTAATGAAGTAAAGATATTCAGCCAAACCAGAAAAGATATAGTTATTCACAGCAAATATGAAGAAGGTATTTCTATGGTTAATGCAGACCAGGGTCAGTTGCGCCAGGTTTTGCTTAACCTTTTTATAAACGCCTGGCAGGCCATGCCGGGCGGAGGAAGTATATATGTTAAAACCGAAAATGTTCTATTAACCGACAATGATACTGCTCCATATAAAGCAGCCTCTGGAGTTTATGTAAAAATTTCCGTAACAGATACAGGCATTGGAATGGATAAAAAGACACTGGATAATATTTTTACTCCTTTCTTTTCCACAAAAAATATTGATGAGAGCACAGGACTGGGGCTAGCCTCTGCTTACGGAATAATTATCAACCATGGAGGGATTATACAAGCCTGCAGTGAAAAGGGAAAGGGAGCCACTTTTGAAATCTTCCTGCCTGTATTAACAGCTGATTCCGGGGTAGTTATCCAGGAAGAAGCCGGTACTGAACAGTTAATAAGTGGCGATGGCAAAGTATTGTTGATTGATGATGAAAAGTATATTCTCAAGCTTTGCGAAAAAATGCTAAATCATCTGGGGTATAAAACCATTAAGTGTGAAAGCGGAACTAAAGCCGTTGAATATTTTTCACAGATGAATCATGATATTAAAATAGTTATTCTTGACATGACTATGCCATATATGAGCGGTGGGGAAACCTTTGACAGGCTTAAAGAAATTAATCCTCATGTGCCGGTACTGTTAGCCAGTGGCTATGCGGTTGATGGTGAAGCGCAGGAGATTCTTAACAGAGGATGCAGGGGGTTTATACAGAAGCCTTTTACTATTTTTGAGTTGTCAAAAAAAATCAGTGATATTTTGAAAAGCATAATTTAACCTTTTTCAGGTAAGGTTAAAATTGTATCATTGATTTTTTGTCGTTAAAACAGGTACTCTAACCTCATATTTTTTTATGTTTTTTTATTGCAGAGAATTTATATCTGCATGTTCTTTTATTCTTATTAATTTATACTTAAAATACATATATGTTTTATTAAGGCAAATAATTTTTATCTTTTTTCCAGGTTCTTTTAGTTATTTTTCAGATTTGTTCCAGACTTCATCTCTTTAACCCTTTCAGACCTCTCCCTCCTAACCTCCTCTCCTCAATGAGAGGGAGGAATTAGAGCATTGATTTTTTGTGGGTATTAAATTTTTAACTTTATGAATTTAAAAGTTTAAAGTGTAATATGAAATTTTATGATTCGATCAAAAACCCCCTTTGTTAAGAGGTCGTATGCATAGCATACGGGGGGATCCCTCCGGCTTTCAGCCACCTCCCTTAACAAGGGAGGTATAAATACAGAAAAATTCATTTTTCAATAAGACCGTGGAGAGAATTTACTGTATGGGATTCCTGCATGCGCAGGAATGACAGGGGAGACTGTTTAGAAATGAGGCTCTGACCCCTGGTTACCTCGATACAGCGACTATGTCAGCGTTAGGTAACCGTTGAGAAAAAATTACTTTATAAACTTTAAAACTTCGGAACACTCCTGTGCAGAGATTAAGGCCTCTATAGCATTTTTAAGCTTATCCAGGTCGTCACAGCTTTCAATTGCCTTTATATTATCAGGGGTAATATCACCAAAACGCTTGCTTAAAAGACGGATAAGGGTTTCACGGCGGTCAATCAGTTTACCCTTTTCAATACCTTTTTCAATACCTTTCTCAATTCCTCTTTCAAAACCTTCGAGAATACCATCCTCTCTTAATTTCATTGCTGTTGTCATTACTACATCACCTCCTCTATAGGAAATACGACTTAATATATCATTTAATTTTTCAGGTGTAATTTCTGTTAATTTCATTATATATGCGATAAATGAAATTATTCTATCCTCTTCTTCTTCTTTGTCAATATATTCTTTTAACT
>CAYTLM010000180.1:0-4164 GCA_964438485.1 uncultured Leptospirales bacterium
TGCGTCGCAGGTTCGAATCCTGCCGGGCGTGCATAACCCCTGATACAATCAGGGGTTATTTATTTCCGCACAACAGACATGTTTTCGATTGCTCCAGGATTGCCATGGATTTTTAGCTTTATCTGCGTAATTTATTATTTGCCTGATATTGCTTTTTTATTCTTTTCACATAGAAAACCCTTCTCTATCCTGGAATTAACCGCAACAGCTAGTTTACATCAACCATACAATCCTACCATTCAAATATGCTTGACAAAGAGTAATAATATAGATAAATTTTTCTAATGGAACTTAACTCTAAAATTCAATACTGGCTGGATATAGCTACCTATGATCTTGATACTGCAAAAGCTATGCTGGAAACAGGAAGATATTTATATGTAGGTTTTATGTGCCATCAGGTCATTGAAAAATCATTCAAAGCATATTTCTGGTATTCAGTTCTTGAAGAACCTCCATATTCTCACAACCTGCTGCTTCTTGCTGAAAAATCAAATCTTAAATCTCAACTAGATGATAATAAAAACAGGCTTATTAATCGTTTAATGCCACTGAATATACAGTCCCGTTATCCACAGGACAAAGACGAATTGATCAAAGTTCTTACAGAGCAGTTATGCCTTGATTTAGTAAAACAGACAGAGGAACTATACAAATGGATCAGGCAATTACTGAAAAAATAAAACAGTATGCCGACATTGTCAGACAGACAATGCAGGTAAAAAGAATAATTTTATATGGATCATACGCAAGCGGATGCGCTCACGATGAGAGTGACATTGATATAGCTGTAATTGTTGACAGCATAGAAGGGGATTATCTTGAGCAAAGCTCCAGGCTTTTTGAATTAGTACGAGATATTGATGTAAGAATAGAACCTGTTCTGCTTAATGAAGCTTCGGATAAAAGCGGATTTATTGAAAGCATAATGAAATACGGTAAAGAGATTCACTGATCTGTCATTAAGAAATTATTCCGGATATTCTCTAACAAATAAAATTCTCAATTCCTCAACCCTTCCTGAACTCACCGGGTGAAATAAAAGCCTGTCCAAATCATATACACTGAAAATTTACTTGAAAAAAATTACATGATAGCTTACAATTAAGGAAAGGCTTTTGGAATTGGCAGATAAAATTGGTAGATTGATTCAGATTAAAAGGAGAATCACCATGATCCGTAAGGATGAGATAAAAGAAAAAATCGTCTCTCTCTCTGACATTCTTGATAAATACCATGTAACCAGGCTGGGACTTTTCGGTTCAGTAGTACATGGCAGAGATAATGAAAAAAGCGACATAGACCTCCTTGTTGATTTTGATAAGACTATTGACCTTTTTGCCTACGCCGAACTTGTTGAAACACTATCTCTATCAATAAAAAAAAATGTTGATCTTGTAACTATAACAGGGCTCAGACCAGAACTGAGAGATAAAATTATGAGTGAGGTAGAATGGATTGAGAGAATATAGGCTTTATATTAATGACATCAGACAGGCTATTGATAAAAGAAATAGTTATACTGCAGGGATATCCTCAGAAGATTTTAAAAATGATTCAAAAACTTATAATTCTGTCCTGCATAACCTTATGATCATAGGAGAAGCTGCTAATAAAATACCTGATGAAGTAAAAGAAAAAAACATTCGTATTAACTGGCGGGGAATTATAGGGATGAGAAATATAATAGCTCATGGCTACTTTATAGTCGACCCTGATATCGTTTGGGTTACAATTCAGGAAAGGCTCCCGGAATTGGCAGATGAGATTAACAGATTAATTTAGATTAAAACAAGAAAACAAATAACTTTTTCTCTTCACCACGCAACCTTATCACAGTATTACTGGCCATATACCTTTAACCATAAAAGATAAAAAATCCTTTACTTTTGAGACTATTTTTTCTATTTTTTATACACAAGATTCTCCATAACACATAATAATTATCCACTTAATTTATTTGACAATTTTCCCTATCACTATTATAGATTATCAAGCTTTTCCTTTTATAGTATAAATGTAAAAAATGGATAATAAATCCTGGAAAAATATATGCCAAGAAAACTAAAAATTGATATACGGTTGTGGATTTTAATAACACTGATTTTGCTGGTAATATCCTCAATTATTTTACATTATTTTTATCATCAAAACAACCTTGCTCAAATTAAGAAAAGTTATATTTACGAACTTAACAACGAATACTTAATCACAACAAGTGTTTACTCAGACATGTCTGAACTGATTTATAATCTTATTATAAATACGCCGGAAGTATTGACCATTTTTTCCAAAGGAATTAACTCAGATAATACAACAGAAAAAAATATGTATAGAAAACTTCTTTTCAAGGAGCTCTCCGAATTATACTCAAAACTTGTTCAATATGACTTTAGGCAATTACAGTTTGTTGAAACAAACAACAAAAGCTTCCTGAGATATCATCGTCCTGAAACATACGGGGATGACCTGACTGGAATACGCTATTCTGTAGAATACGCCAACAGAACAAGACAAAAAATTTCAGGTTTTGAAGAGGGGCGCGTTTTTAACGGCTACCGCTTTGTATATCCGCTTTTCTATAAAAACAATCATATTGGTGCAGTAGAAATCAGTATTTCCCTGAAAGCTGTTATCAGACATATCAGCCAAAAATTTGACAAAAAAGCACAGTTCATTATTTTAAAACAACACGTTAACAAAAAAGTTTTTGAAAACGAACAAATAAACTATTTCCCCTGGTTTATTGATGATTCCTATGTGCTCGACAAGGAAATATCGCAAAATTGCATTTTAAAAGACAAGATCAAACCAGATGACATTTATAAAATAAAAAAAGCACTGACAAAAAATCTTAAAAAAACAATCCCATTTTGTATTGAAGTTACTATTGATGAGAACCCCGAAGTACTTACTTTTATACCAATAGACAATTTCCAGGAAGAAAGCATAGCTTATATTTTTGGAAGATCCGATGCTGGTAAATTACATGAACAATCAAGAAATTTCTACATTGTTTTTACAGCATTAATTCTTCTTTTACTTATGCTTATTATTTTTACTATATACTATAAAATATCACAAAAAAAAATAGAAATAATGGCAACTCACGATTCTTTAACAAAAGTTTGCACAAGAGGATTTTTCCTTAGTAATCTAAAATTGGAATTTGTTCGCTATAGTCGTTACAAAAAACCTTTTTGCCTGCTCATGATTGACGTAGATCATTTTAAAAGCATCAATGACAAATACGGTCACACTGCTGGTGATATTGTGCTTTCCAGTATAGCTGAACTTATAAAAAATCATATAAGAAAAAGTGATTTTATTGGTAGATATGGTGGAGAAGAATTTATTGTGTTTTTGCCTGAAACGAAATATAAAAAGGCTATTATTGTTGCAGAAAATCTTAGAAAAGCTGTTTCAAACCATAAATTTCATATCCTGGGAACAGTTACAATAAGCTGTGGCATATCTCAGATCCATGATGGAATGCTATCAATAGAAGAACTCATCAATGATGCTGATAAAAAAATGTACAAAGCAAAAAAGTCAGGCAGAAACAAAGTTGTTTATGAATAACCTATTAATAAATAGATAATATATAATTTTTAAAAAATTTTTCTCCAAAATAATTTCAATCAAAATTTTTATATTTCTCACTTGGCAGCTGATCAGACAGAGCAAGGATAATATCAGTTTTTGCAAGGCTGCCAACAAGTACCATGGTGTCATCTGCCACAACTGGGAGCCTTTCAACATGCTGTTTGTTACTAGCAAATTTTTCCAGGCCTTCCTCCAGTGTTGAGGATATATTTAAAGGAACAGGTTCAGGAGCAAGAAGATCCCTGGCTATGACAAGATTATTTAATGAAGAAATATTCAAATACTCCTTAACATCATCAAGACATATTGACCCCTGATAAACACCCTGGTTGTTAACCACATATAAATAACGAAACGTATTTACTATAAAATGCCGTGTAATTTCATTAAAAGGTGCATTCTCTTTCACCCTGGGAGGGTCTGGCTTAACAAGATCAGGTAAAGTAAGCATGGCGAGTTTGCGTGCAAAATGTACAGCTCCTTTTTTTTCAAGAGAACTGCTATATATAGATTCAGGCTCAATACCCTGTGCAGTCAGATGTGCAACAACGCAGCCAA
>CAYTLM010000181.1:0-4104 GCA_964438485.1 uncultured Leptospirales bacterium
TTTACCCGGATAATCTATCAGAGAAGTTTTATACAGCCCTCTTATATTCATTGTAATCCATTTCTAAATTTTTGCAGTAAGATTCAGCCGCAAATTCCTTCCTTTGTGAAAACTCTTCCTGCTTGCCTTTATTCCACTGGTTTACTGGCCTAAAATAACCAACAACTCGTGAATAAACCTCAACTGGAACTTTCAAACTTTTTTTCTGCATTTTATGTCTCCTCTGACGTTAAATCTTATTAAAATTATATTCTACTTATCGGCCTCTACCCCATATCTCAAAAGCTCTTCAGGGGAATGATCAAAAGGGCAATATTTATGCTCACCGGATAAATATCCATGAACAGGACAAATACTAAAAGTAGGTGTTAATGTAAAATAGGGAAGTGCATAGTTTTCCGCTATCTTTTTTACAAGTGATTTTACAACCTCTATATCGTCAATCTTTTCTCCAAGGAAAAGGTGAACAACAGTGCCACCGGTAAATTTTGTCTGAAGGCTATCCTGGTGGTCCAGAACTTCGAAGAGATCATTCGTATACGAAACAGGAAGATGAACCGAATTGGTATAATAGGGCTCATCAATCCCTGATGTTTTTATATCACTAAACTTTGATTTATCATGTTTAGCAAAGCGATATGTTACACCTTCAGCAGGAGTAGCTTCAAGGTTATAAAAATTCCCTGTTTCCTCCTGATACTTCATTATTTTTTCTCTCATAAAATCGAGCACCTTAATAGCAAAGGTCTTTCCTTCAAGAGATGATATATCCGTGTTTAAAAAATTAAGACAGGCTTCATTCATACCCACAAGCCCTATTGTGGAAAAATGATTTCCCCAATACTTACGGTCCCTTTCCCAGACCCCTGAAAGATAAAAACGTGTGTATGGGTAAAGATTATTCAAGGTAAAATTCTCCAAAGCCTTGCGCTTAATCTCTAAAGAATTTTTAGCAAGCACCATAAGCCTTTCAAGCTCTGTAAAAAATTCCTCTTCACTTTCGCTTTTATACGCAAGCCTGGGAAGGTTGATTGTAACAACGCCTATACTCCCTGTAAGCGGATTAGCGCCAAAAAGCCCTCCTCCCCTTTTTCGAAGCTCTCTATTATCAAGCCTTAGCCTGCAGCACATTGACCTTGCATCTTCAGGGTCCATATCAGAATTAATGAAATTTGCAAAATAAGGGATGCCATACTTTGCTGTCATTTCCCACAGATTATTAAGCTTGGGATTATCCCAGTCAAAATCTTTTGATATATTATATGTGGGAATAGGAAATGTAAAAATTCTGTTTTTAGCATCTCCTTCTGCAAGGCACTCTGCAAAAGCCGCATTAAACATATCCATTTCATCCTGAAATTCACCATAGGTAATTTCCTGCATTTCTCCGCCAATTATCACATACTCATTTGCAATAGTTGAAGGTGGTGTAAGATCCAGTGTTACATTGGTAAAAGGTGTCTGGAACCCAACCCTTGTGGGGATATTCATGTTAAAAACAAATTCCTGCAGGCTCTGTTTAACACCCACATAATCAAGATTATCGTATCTTATAAATGGGGCAAGGTATGTATCAAAGTTGGCAAATGCCTGCGCTCCAGCAGATTCACCCTGCAGGGTGTAGAAAAAATTTACTATCTGCCCAAGGGCTGTTCTAAAATGCTTTGCAGGCTTGCTTTCAACTTTTCCAGGAACACCGGAAAAACCTCTAAGGAGCAGATCCTTAATGTCCCAGCCCACACAATATGCAGAAAGTAAACCCAGATCATGTATGTGAAAATCACAATCAATATGTCTTTCCCTTATTTCAGGGGGATAAATTTTTTCAAGCCAGTATTTTGCTGTAATGGAAGTTGAAATATGATTATTAAGCCCCTGTAATGAAAAGCTCATATTGCTGTTTTCATTTACACGCCAGTCTGATCTGTCCAGATAATTATCAACAAGTTCAAGCCCTTCATCAATGAGATCCCTGCTCTCCCTTATTCGCCTGTGCTGCTCACGATAAATAATATAAGCCTTTGCAACCTTTGCATGGCCCCTTTCAATGAGCATTTTTTCAACAAGATCCTGAACATTCTCTACAGTGGGAATTCTTCCATCTTTATACACAATTTTAAGAATGTCATAAACTGAATTAGCCACATTTTGTGCCATTTCTTTACTTGTTCCGCCAACTGCCTGGGCAGCATTAAAAATAGCATCTGTAACCTTATCTATAGCAAACGGAACAACCCTTCCGTCTCTTTTACGGATATAATTGATATCAACCTCTGTTTTCATCAGGAAAAAACTCCAGGAATTAATACTTTTTTAAAAACACAAACAACCAATAAGCTTTATACAAACAATCTCTCAAAATTGTAGAACAAAATATTGCAGATTATATTTTTTTTAATGCAGCCTTAAATAAGCATTTAAGAATAAATAAGTTTATTACAAAAATAGCCTTTAAAGTCAACCAAAAATATTATGTCTCAAAAAAAAACTTATAAAATTTATTTTTATTCCGATAATATATACATATAGGAATATTTATTTATCCTGATTTGAACATTTACGAGGTTAAAACATGAAAAGCCCAAAAATCCTTTTTATAATCAGTATTTTATCTTTATTTTTTTTGTTAAACATTTCATCTGCAATGTATAGCAATTCTATTATAGACACCATAAAACCCACTGAAGCTGATATACCTGAAGGCTATCGCTATGGCATAATTCCTGATTTTGCAAAAAACATGCTCAAAGAAAACCCCTGGAGCCTGGATAACAATGCTCTTAACAGGTTTGCACACAGAATATATCCAGATGCAGATAAAAATAAAATGGCAGCAGTTCATATGACAATTATTGCCAATAAAAAAAATCCCTATGATGATGACATAGTATGCTATATTTTCATCTATAAAGATAAAACCTCAGCAGAAAAAGAAATAGAAAAGCTTAAAAAATTTGTTGGATACAATAATGACAGGGGTATTGTTTTAAACAGAGACAATTTAGCTGTATATCTTTTAATTGATAATATAAATGAATATAAGCACATGGAAAATATATCCAGAAGCATACAAAAAAGAATTGATGCTTTATAATCAACAATACCAGATATTTTAGCAACGTAATTTTTACAGGAAAATAACTTGAGCAAACCTAAAAAATACCCGCTTATAATATTTGGTATAACCTTATTTTTACTCATCTCCTGCGGACATAAAACATTTTTAATTCGTGAAGATGAAAAAAGAGAGGATTATTTTATAGTTTGGAGCCATTCTGATATCCAGCCACGGGACAATGATGAAAAAATCCATTATAAAATAGCAGTAGATGATACAAGAAATGCCTTTTCTTCAATAGATATAGCGCTATTTGCAGGGGATATTGTACAAAAATCTGAATTTGAAGAAATATTTAACTGGTATCTTAACACCAGGTCAAAGGCTCCTGTAAAAGAATGGTTTGACATTGCAGGCAATCATGAATGGCGCTGCATTGAGCTTTATAAAGAAATGATAAACAAAGACCTATATTATTCTATTGAAAGGGGAAATATTCTTATACTTATGATGTCCAATGAAGAAAGAGGAAGAAAGACCATTTTGTCAGATCAAACCTTTAACTGGTGGGCAAAAAAAATACAGGATAATCAGGATAAGATAATCATCACAGTAACACATGGCGCGCTTCCCGGAAGTGGCCTTACAGCTGGAAAGATAGACAGGCTTTCCATAGGAGAGCCTGAAAGATTCCAGAAAATTTTAAAAGAATATAATGTGGATATATGGATTTCCGGACATTCTCACTTCCCTGACTGGGTTCCTGGCACTGTTGTTATAAATTCCCGGCTTGGAGGAACCACCTTTATTGATAATGGTGCAATAAGAAAAGATTTTTTAACCTCAATTCAATCCAGATTCCTGATTTTTAAGGAAGGAAGTAAAACAGTTCAGTTAAAAACAAGAAATCACAGCTCAGGAAAATTCAAATCCAGAGATTATACCATCCCTGTTAAACATAGCTTTCAAAAAATAAAACCGGATGTTTAATAAAAAAGTTAATAAAACTATTGACCTCTTCTGCTTAAAAACAAAAAGTGAACCTT
>CAYTLM010000182.1:0-4091 GCA_964438485.1 uncultured Leptospirales bacterium
ACAAACCTGCCCTGCACTTTCTTGCAAAGATGAGAATAAAAAAAGATATAGACCTCCACGAAGATTGCACAGCAATAATTATGAATCAGAATATTATTGGTGATCCTGTTATTGAGCTTAGAAATCCTGAAAGGAGAGGAAAACCTTTACAGAATAAAGACGTTATTGAAGGATTTGAATATGTGAACCTTGAGGCAATTCTCCAGGATGTTCACACACTTCTTGCAACAATAACCAGCACAGTTAACACCCTTAATCTTATAACAGGTGAAAGCAGGCAAAACATACTGTCCATGACATCCAACCTTAACAGCAGCATGGAAGCATTAAACAAAATTCTTACAAGCTCTGAAGGCGATATTATATCAACTGTAAAAACATTAAGAGCAACAATGGAAACAGTACAGGAAATATCAGTTGAGCTGAAAAAGCGCCCATTTGGCTTTATCATGAGAGGCAGCAAAGATGATAAAAAAGGCTCTGAATAAAAATTTATCAAACCCCATCTCCCTAACCCTCTTCCCCTCAAGGAGAAGAGGGAACTATAACATAAAATTTCAGATTATACCGTAAACCTTTAGACTCATGAAATTAATAGTTTAATACCTACAAAAAATTCCATGCTACGATCCCCTTTCATTCGACGCTTATTGCGACATCGTGTCGCGCGTCGAAACGCACACGTCCTGTGTGCAGCCCACTGGGGGCGAGGCTCCACGGATGAGCTAGTGCAAAGGGTAGGCAGGAAACCTGATAAGCCCTTTGCTGAAGAGGGTTAGGGAATGGGGTCTTGAATATAAATTTTTAAAATAAAAAACATCTTTTCTATTGCTTAATATTTACAGTATCTTTTACAATATATGCAGGTTTTTTCTGTGATTCATGATAAGTCCTTATCATAATCTCTGCAAGTATTCCCATTTGAATAAAAAGAACCCCTACAATAATAAGCATAACAGTAAGCATTAAAAGCGGATTTCGTGTCATATTATAACTGAAAAACAGCTTCATAACAATTACAGCTATACCGCTTATAAAACCGGAAAATAAAAAGAATATTCCAGTACCGCCAAAAATGTATATAGGACTTGTTGAATAAGAACCCATAAATTTAACAGTAACAAGATCGAGCAGAACCTTAAAAGTTCTTTTTATTCCATACTTGGATTTCCCAAACTGCCGCGAATGGTGCCCCACAGGAACCTCAATTATTTTAGCACCAATCCATGAAGCATGTATAGGAATAAACCTGTGCATTTCACCGTAGAGCTTTACCTGTCTTAAAACTTCACCCCTGTAAGCCTTTAAAGAGCAGCCAAGATCCTTAAGCTTTACACCTGTAACTTTAGAAATAAGCCAGTTTGCAATCATGGAAGGAAAGCGCCTTGATATAAATTTATCCTGCCTGTTCTTCCTCCAGCCGCTTGCAACATCATAACCCTCTTCAATTTTTTCCACAAGCTTTCCAATATCTTCAGGTTCATTCTGCAAATCAGAATCCATAAAAACAATAATTTCACCTTTGGAATAATCTATGCCTGCTGCCATTGCAGCTGTCTGTCCAAAATTTCTCCTAAAATGAACTACTTTTACAAAGACATCCTTTTTCGCTATATCTTTAAGCTTATCAGGAGAGGAGTCTGTGCTGCCATCATCAACAAATATAATTTCATAGCTTTTTTTAATTTTTTTTACAGCATCTGCAACAACCTGGTGCTGCAGTTCAATACTCTCCTCTTCATTATAAACAGGCAGAATAATTGAAATATAGGGATTTTTTTTTGCCACGGTTTTAGGCGTTGTTTTATGGGCAGGTGCCATTTTTTTCTCCATTATAAATGTTTATGAATCATTCCAGGTTATTGGGAAACATAATAAACTTGATTTCTCCTTTTTCCAAAAACAACCCCCTAAATCCCCCATAGGGGGACTTGATAAGTTTTTGTTTACATTTATACTTTACTAAGCGCTACAATAAAAAAATGCACTAAAAAGTATAAAATAAGTTAATCAGCCCCCTCTGGGGGCGGCGGGAAAAAATTTCTTAGAGAAAAAATTTCATTCCGCCGGGGGTTTGCTTAACCAGATATGTTTGGGAAAAATAATATTACTTTTCCCAAACATCCGGAATGAGACTTAATAAAAATTATTTGCATTATTTTATTAATGATTCAATTCTATACAAAACAGATACACATTATTAAAGGCCTATCTATATTTCAAATATTTTATTTCTTAAACAACTTTAATTCTCAGGAGTAGCCATTTAATGAACCAGGACAAAAAAATATCAGCTTTTAAACAGATAAATGAAGCTTTTGCATCATATAATTCCATAATAGCCAAATACAAACAGCAAAACAATGCTTCAATTGCAGTATGGCAGATGGAAACAGTACCACCTGAACTTACAGCATCCTTTAATATAATTTCGCTAAAAATACCATCTTTTTTTAAGGCAGATGACGATAAAAAAAAATACTGGTCACAAATCGCAGATGCCCATATTATCCCTGAAACAGACTGTTCCTGCACCAGCAAAGCTACATCCATACCTGTATATAATTTCAAAGTACCAGGAGGATATGGAGAAGACGCAGCAGTAGCAATTCATAATAAAACAGCACTCCTGCTCAAAACTCTATTCAGTGCTGACTTAAAAAAAATTGATATAGAAATTTTGAAAGAAAAAACCCGCATATATGAAACCCTTAGAAAAACCCTTCGCGGAATATGTTCAGCAAGAAACTCCTTTCCCTCTATACTCACACAAAGCGAGCTAGCCCTCATATTTGAAACAGCACTTGTATTCCCGCCTGAAACAGCGCTTGAGTATATTACACCGATTTTTAATCTATGCAAAGATAATACTCAAAATAAAGATAATGCGCCTCTACGAGCCATGCTTTTTTCCTGTGACCCATTTGATGGCAAAACCGCAGATTTAATTGAAAATAAAGGAATCATCATTGCAGAGGATGATTCTCAAACAGGAAGAAGGTGCTTTGATATATCACTGAATTATGAGTCAGATTATATTTTTTATGAACTGCTTGATGTGTACTCATACAGACCCCTGGCTCCATGCCTGCGCAGCGCAGAGGAAAGACATGAGCTCCTTTACAAGCTGTTAAGGAATTACAGCATTGAACTTGTAATTTTTCTTAAATCAGACAAGCATGCTATTTCAGATGAAATAATAAATTATTTAAGAATTAAATCAATGAGAAATGGGGTAGATATTATTGTTTCAACAGTTCAGGAGTCTCCAGACAAGGTAAGGGATTATCTAGCCAATACCGGCTTACGATAAGTATAATCCTTAAAGATTAAATATATAAATAGAAAGAGCCAATTATTTGTTTAATATGTCAAAAAAAGCATATTAATTCGTTGACATTTTTTTATTCATTATTAAAAGGGCTTTAGGTTAAAACAAGCATAATAAAGATTTTGCCTGTTATAATCTATAAAAAAAATAAAATGAGTAAAACCGGTTCCCTGTCTCTTTATTTGCTAATACTTAATTTTCTATACAAGGAAAAATTCCCTGGGGATAGAGGTTTACTCATATTTTATGGAGGGATGCATGAAAAAGCTTTTTAGTATTTTATTGTTTTGTATGCTCATGGCAGCTCCTGTGTTTAGCCAGGAGAATAATGCCAAAGGAGCAGATGAAAAGGAGAAATCAAAGGCCACATCCGTATTTAAGATGGGTGAAATTGTGGTAAGGGACAGAGCACTTGCAAGCCTGGAAGAGGCTTCCACTACAACAGAGATAAGTGGTGAGGAGATAAAGGCAAGAGGGGATAAAACTCTGGATCAGGCTTTACAGGTGGTTCCTGGAATGAACGTTTATCAGGGACAAAAGGGGCAGCAGGGATTTACTTTAAGAGGATTTAAACACGATAAGGTAGTTATACTCGTAGATGGTATTCCTTTTGAAGAGATATATGACGGCGGTGGCGGTGATATATCAAGGATTCCTGTTATGAATGCTTCAAAGATTGTTGTAAACAGGGGTGTATCTTCTGCTCTTTATGGTGCAAGGGGAACTTTTGGTACAATAAATGTAATTACACAAAAACCGG
>CAYTLM010000183.1:0-4077 GCA_964438485.1 uncultured Leptospirales bacterium
AAAGAACCGAGTATGCTTCTTGATGAAAACTTGGATAAAATATAATATAAAACAAGGCAAATTATACTTTTATAAAATTTAACATGCCAGGGGGCAATAACGCGATTACCCCCTGACGACCCCCCGCGCTCTTCATGCGGCAGAGAGCCTTTTTGACTTATATTATCCTGAATACTCCGCGTGCAGCCTGCGGACACATCCATGTTAGTCCTCGGCTGCAGCCGAATTCGGCCTCCATCCATGGAGGCCTCACAGAGCTAACATATACATAAACTAAAAAAACAACTCCCACATCGCAAGTGACTGCATACCTTTTTTGTAAAATTCCTGTTATTATAATACCATAAATAACAGGAGAAAGACCTATGACGAGACAAAAAAAAGTAATTAAAAACCGAAGGGCAAAAAAAATATTTTTCGCAGATACTGAATCTTTTACAGATATTTCCATCAAACGAATAATGAAAGAATATGCTCTTAATATTACAGGCAAAATAGGATTTAATCATAACATAACGAATTTTGCAATTTCATGCCTGAGTGTAAAATCCAGAATAAAATTAGTGGAAATACTTAATGATGGTATTCAAAACTATGAAAACAGTACTCATGAAAAACATACCTTTTATGAAAAAGCTATTGATGAAATATGGCAACCTCCCCGTCTGGGAAAAACTATCATGCAAGTTGCAAACAAAAAAACAAACGGCTTTACCTTGCAAAAAATAGGAAAAATTATTTATTCATTCCTTGAAGATGAACACAAGAAAACAGGTAAAAAAGAAGGAAACTTTAAAAAAAGGCTTAAAGACCTGGGAGAGCTTTTCAACCTGTCCAGAAATGATTTAACTGTATTAAAACTAATTTACCTTGTATACAGTATTAATAATACCCTACTTTTTAATATTTTTAAAAGAGTTAATTATAGTGAATTTGTCCGCCTTGCCAGTACTGCAACAGGGCTTAGTCCTGCGAAAATAAAAAGATCTTTAAACAAGTCAGGAATACTTGTTAATTGTGGAATAATAAATAATATTGATCATACGGGTCGTAGCCTTATCAGTATTGATAATACGATTTCTGAATATTTAACAGGTCTTTCGGAAAAAAATTTTATTGAAAAATATATAAAACTGGAAAAAGGAAAAACCCTTAAGCCAGAGGATTTCAGCATTAAAGCAGAGGATACAAAAATAATAACAGATATTTTAAAAAGTAGAAAACCATGCAATATTCTTTTATACGGCACTCCAGACTCAGGTAAAACCGAGTATGCAAAAGCCATTGCAGCAGCATCAGAAGATCAGGTATATTCTGTACGTTACGGAAGAATCGGAAGCAATGATGATGAAAATTTATCTGATCTGGTTTTTGGCTTAAAAGTTGCAATAAACACAGTTTCTAAAAAGAAAGGAATTCTCATTGCAGATGAGGCAGATTTTTTACTGAATACCAAGGATTTTTTATTTGATTTAAAAAGTCCTGAAAATAGATGGCTTAACAACCTTCTTGATAACGGCAAGACACGGATTATATGGATTGCTAATCAAATGAAAGCAATAGAAGAGTCTGCTATAAGTAAGTTTAGCTACAACCTGGAATTTGAACATTGCACTAAAGAACAAAGAGTGTCTGTATGGAATAATCTGTTAAAAAGAAACCCGCTAAAAAAATATATTACACCGCAACTTGTGAAGGAGCTTTCACAAAAATACGAGGTAAATGCCGGATCAATAGCTGCAAGCCTGGATGCCTTAAAGCAAATAAAAAGCACTAGAAAATTAGGAGAAAATGAAGTTAAACCGATCCTTGAGAACCTTCTTAACAAAAATTCAAAGCTTTTAAAAATGAATATGGAAAAGAAAAACCGCCTTAATCAGCTCACTGGGGAATATGATCTATCCTTCGTTAATACTGATATAAATATTCAAAGTGTAATAAATGCGATAAAAAAATTTACATCTCTAACTGCACAAAATGAGAACTTTGAGGGTATTAATTTTCTTTTATGGGGAGAGTCCGGCACAGGGAAAACAGAATTCGTAAAATATCTGGCTACTGAAACAGGGAGAGAGCTTATAATCAAGCGTGCTTCTGATCTTATAGATACACACATAGGAAATACTGAAAAATATATAGCAAGAGCATTTGAAGAAGCTGAGAACAAAAATACCATACTGTTCATTGATGAGGCAGATACATTTTTAGGTTCCAGAGAGCGGATTTCTCAATCATGGGAAATATCTCATATAAATGAGTTTCTTGTTCAAATGGAAAACTTCAATGGAATGCTTGTATGCTGCACAAACCTGCTTGAAATTTTCGACACTGCCTCCATGAGAAGGTTTAACTGGAAAATAAGGTTTAGTCCTTTAAAAAAAGAGATGAGACTTCCTCTTTATAAAAAATATTTTGCTACAGAACAGTCATATCTTACTTCAGGACAGAAAAGTCGAATAAGCTCTATTGAATATTTAACACCAGGTCATGCAAAGGCTGTAAGCAAAAGAATAGCATATATGGACGAAAAAGAAATTGATCACTATACTATAATTGATGAGTTAGAAAAAGAGGCATCCTATATGCAAATAAGAAAAAACAGGAGAGCCGGATTTAATTAAGGATTGATAATGAATAAAATAGATCATAAAGTATTATTAAAGGCAGATTTATTATCATTAAACTATAATAATAAATTTATGGAACAGCTTCGCTATTTAAGTTCTCTGAATATTGAAGATGCACACCAGGTTAATGAAGCAGTAACAGCCCTTGAAATTTTAAAGCAGAAATTAACGGAATGGGTAAATGAAAATAGTTCAGCTCTTGAATCGGAAGAAGCTATATTCATGATCAATATATATGAAAAACATCTGGCTTTGCTCAAAGAACATGAAGGAGTAAATTTTGATAAAGCCCTGGTTTCGTATAAAATGTGCCTAAGAGTTTTTCAGTTTATTATGGCAACTCTTTATGATTATCCTGACAGAATATTTAGTTTTGTTGGGTTGCCGCAGGAAATAAGGGAAATTGTATAGAGTATGGTTATTGAGGAGTGAGATCAAAATGATTATTTTAAAAAACATTTGACTTTATCGTAATTTAATGCCTAATGCTTGGTAGTAAACTACAAGAGAGAGAAGTCTAGAAGTTGACAGAAAGAATCCATTTGTTGGATATGCACAAGATAACATTGTCCTTTCCTGTTAAGAGTTTAAAAATTACATAGCACCAAGGATTAAAAAAGTATGGGAAAAAAGACTTAATTCTAATTTAAAATAAATTTTGGAAGGTTAAACATGACAAAACCAGTTTATAGGCATCCGGAATTTGTAACACAACCAATTGATAAACGCATAATTAAAGAAAATAAACGATTATGGCTTTCACTCACTATTGATAAAAATAAAAAAGAAAGCATTGTAGTTATTCTTAAAAATCCCAGCAGAGCTACTAAAGATATTTCTGATAAAACTGTTTATACTGTAACGACTTATATTCATAAAAATCGAGAAAAGTATAAACCGCTTAATAATGTCGGAACAGTTATCATCCTCAATTTAATTCCATTTTACGAAACAGATTCCACTCAACTCGCAAACTATAAAAACAAGATTATTGATAAAGACAATATTAATATCATTAACGAATTCACTTCAAAATATAAAAATGTAATTATTGCCTGGGGAAATCCCCCTAAAGGTTTATCAAAACAATATGAAGAGTTAAAAAATACTGTTCTGAATATATTAAAAACTAACAAAAATAAAATATATTATGTTGATAGATTAACAAAAAAACAAAATCCAAAGCATGGACAAGTTTGGTCTTATAGTAATTTATTAAACAATTATGATGTAGATAAGTAAATAAAAAACAACAACTCCATATATCAGAATTAAAAAAGAAATACAATGAAAGAAAATAAAATATTTCTTGTCTGGCCGGAACAACTGAATGGGAGAAAGCACCTGACAAAATTTTATTACGATTATATCAGCTATTTTGCACCGGGAACAGAACTTAATATAATACTTAAAGATATTTCCATTAAAACGAATATACTTAAACAAATCC
>CAYTLM010000184.1:0-4045 GCA_964438485.1 uncultured Leptospirales bacterium
TGTGTCACATAAAAGTGATGACCTGTTGCAGTTTGAATCGCTTCCAGACACCATGAATCTGTGCCCCTTTATTATGGTCATAACCTCAGACTCAAGAGGTGGGGAAACATCCAATAAGGCTGTTATAGATGGGCGTGTTTATATGTCATCCGAATTGATGCCTGATATTGCCTTGATAGATTCACGCATGCTTAAAAAGCGTGAAATGTCAGATGTTATTTCTTTTGCCATATGCGCACTTGCTGATGTTATTGAAGCATGTTCTGCTGAATTGGCTAATCCCATGAATGATGCATTTGCTTTTGCATCCATAGAACTTATATGTGAAAATCTGACTGATATTTTTAACAAGGGTTATTCAGGAAAAAGGAAGTCTGGACTTGCCAATGGTATTGCAATTTCAGGCATTGTGTCATCAAACGCTCCAGAGGGGCTGGGAGGGCGCCTTTCTCTTGAGCTGTCTAAAAGTACAAGGCATAGCAGGGAGCTTTGTTCTTTAATACTGCTTCCATACATATTGGATTATAAGCTCAGGAATATTAAAAATGGGGTAAGAGGCGAACTTCTTTTGCCTGTTCTGGGAATAGATAAATACTGTTCTACTCCTGAATCTGAAAGAAGCAGCCTGGCTGTGGATGCTGTAACAGAACTTGTCAAAAAGGCCGGGAAATATATACCTCTTAGTTTTAAAGAAATGAAAATTCCTCCTTATGTTATAGCTAACATTGCTGAATCTCTGGAAAAGGAATATTCAAAGAGTTTTGGTAAAGGCGGAGTTTTGAAAATTCTTGATGCAGCCTATGAAGGAACTTTATTATCAGGAGGGAATAAATAATGAATATTAATAATTATCCTGAAATTAAAAGCAAAGGAAAACTTGTTAAAAAAATATATGTAGCAGTAATGCTATGGATTGTGGGCAGGGCTATTCAGGCTGCATCCAGGGTGGATAAAGAGGTTAAAGAGGAGTTTGATGGACTGAGCGACGATTTTATGGTTTATCTTAATGTGCTTCCATCAGGCCCTGGAATGATTGTGGGAAAGGATAAAAATGGCAAGGTAAAATATATGGGATGGAATCCTTCAGGGAAAAAAATTACCCTGGATATGAAAATTAAAAATATTGAGGCTGCAATTCTTATGTTTACATTCCAGGAATCAACATGCGTTGCTACTGCAAACAACAGGCTTGCTATCTCAGGTGCAGTGCCGGATAGTATGGCCTTTATAAGGATTCTTAATATTGTAGAAACCTATCTTCTTCCTAAAGTTATTACATCTTTGGCAGTAAAGAGATATCCAAAGTGGTCTCAGATGAATCCCTTTAGAAAGCATTTTGGACGGATACTTGTATATGTGAGGACTTTTACATTCTGAGGACAATTATCGAAATATATATGCATAAATAGAAGGAGTGAATAATGCAGATACCAGGATATTATGAATTTTGTAATAACGTTAGAACTGTTTCAGATCATAAAGCTCTGGAGAAAATTCCTGAAATGCTTGTATCAGTTGGATGCAGTAAACCTATGATTATAACTGATAAGGGTGTAATGGGTGCAGGGCTTATAGTGCCGGTTGAAAAAGCACTTGGTTCAAAAATTAAAGCTGCAGGCATTTATGATGATGTTCCACCTGATTCAGATGTAAAAACAGTTAAGGACATAGCACTTAAATACAGGTCTTTAAAGTGTGATTCAATTATTGCTGTTGGTGGAGGTTCGGTTCTTGATACAGCAAAGGGCGTTAATATTCTTGTTTCAGAAAATTCAGATAATCTCATGGATTTTGTAGGGTTTGGCGCACTTAAAAGAAAGCTTAAACCGTTGATTGCAATACCAACCACCTCTGGTACTGGATCAGAGATGACACTTGTAGCTGTAATTGCTGATCATGAAAAGGATGTTAAAATGCTTTTTCCTTCTCTTTTTCTTTTACCTGATTTTGCAGTGCTTGATTCAAGAATGACAAAAACGCTTCCTGGGTTTTTTACTGCTGCAACAGGAATGGATGCCATGACTCATGCATGTGAGGCCTATACCTGCCTTGCAAAAAATCCACTGAGTGATACAACAGCCCTGTCTGCCATAAGGCTTGTTAGTGAAAATATTATCCAGGCAGTAAAGAAGCCTGGAGATATGAAAGCTCGCCTTGCACTTGCCAATGCTTCTGCTTTAGCTGGGATGAGTTTTTCAAATTCAATGGTTGGGATGATTCATGCTATTGGTCATTCCATAGGAGCAATATGTCATGTTCCACATGGCGTGTGTATGAGTATTCTTTTACCCTATGGTCTTGAATATAATCTTCACAAAACCGCACATTTAACAGCAGAGCTTTTGTTCCCATTAAAGGGTGAAGATGTTTATAACAGCACTGATCCAAGGGATAGACCAGCAGCAGCAATTGAAGCAATAAGGGAGCTTAACAGAGATCTTCGCAAAGCTACAGGGGGGAAACACGCCACCTGCCTTAAAGAAGTCCTTAACAGGGATGGTTTAAATATGGTGCAGATAGAAGCTTTTCCCGATATTGCAAGACTTGCACTGAATGATGGGGCAATGGCATATAATCCTGAAGATCTTGATTATAATGACATGATTATGGTTCTTGAAAGAGCCTGGGAGGGTGTTCCCCTTGATCTAAAAAAAATAAAGAAAGGAAAAGTAACATCCAGGATAAAAATATCCTAGAGAGGAGTTCTAAACTTCTTTTAAACTATTAAATCTACAGTTTCATGTTTCAGTTGTTTTGAAACATGGAACTTGTGACTCAAAGTCCTTTTGCTGTGAAAGGGTGTGCCTGCAGTCACAAAAGTCCCTGTAAATAAAATTGTTTACATTCTAAAAGTTATTTTATATTATTGATAGGTGAAATATGTATCTTTATGATAATATGGATACGTATAATTATGAATATTAATAATTACTATATTTTTTAAATAAAATGAAAAATCAGGATTATAATCTGAAATGAAATGTGAAAGATGTAAAAAAAATGATGCAACAATTCATCTTTCTGAAATAGTGAAGGATGTGAAATCTGAAGTTCATCTTTGTGAGCATTGTGCCAGAGATGTGGGATTTAATACAAAGGGTTCCGGTTTTTCCCTGTCCCTTCCTGAAATGCTTACTTTTTTAAGTGTTGATGATATTGTGGACTATGATAATACCCAGGTATGCTCAACATGCGGATGCAGCTTTTCCGAGTATAAGCGGGAAGGGAAGCTTGGTTGCCCTGACTGCTATATTTTTCTGGAAGATCATATTGAGGGGATTGTATCTGGCTATTATGAGGAAAAAAAATACTCAGGTAAAATTCCTGCCAACTACAATGCTCCAGAGGTAAGAAGCTTTGTACAGGTTCAGGAAAAGCCTAAGACCAGTATTGTGGAGCTAAAGTCTGAACTTGATATTGCAGTTAATGAAGAGAGATATGAAGAGGCTGCAGTGTTGAGAGATAAAATAAATGAACTCAGTAAATCTATGGGCCAGGCATAGCGGAGGTCTTGTGAGCTTTATACAGGAGATGATGCAAAAAAATGATGCTTTCTGGTGTGGCCAGGGTCCCAGGAATGATATAGTTATTTCAAGCAGGGTGCGCATTGGCAGAAACGCAGATCATATCCCTTTTTCTGACAGAATGGATGAAAGAGACATGGAGATCATGGATTCCATGTTAGGCAGATTCAGGCAGGAGTATGGATCTGGCGAAAAGACAATGCTCATGAAAATTGCAGATCTTGATCTGCATAAAAAAAGACTTTTAAGAGAAAGAAACATTATTACAAGTGAAATGGAAGTTTCTGCAAAAAGCCGTGTTATTTATGAAAATGAAAACAACTTTTCAATATTGATAAATGATGATGATCATTTTAGAATCCAGGTTTTAAGGCCAGGGCTTCAGCTTCACGACTGCTACAATCTGGCTGATTCAGTAGATGATGCACTTAACAGGGTTGTTAAATACGCTTTTTCTGAAAAATTTGGCTATCTTACTGGAAACCCTTTTGACTGTGGAACAGGCCTTAAAGTTTCTGTGA
>CAYTLM010000185.1:0-4028 GCA_964438485.1 uncultured Leptospirales bacterium
GTTTCTTTTTTCATTGCTATAAGATTGTTTAGATTTTCTCCCTTTGGTTGTTCGGGATATGCAAAGCCGGAATAGCTGTTAGATTTGCTCGCTGCAGAGACAATAACAGGCGGGTCAGTTTCCCTATTAGTATCTTCATTGTTATTCTGATTGTTTGTTACAGCTATGCCAGGGGTTTTGTTTGCATCAGGTTCTATAATTGAAATATATTCATCTTCAGATATAAACTGACTTTTTTTGGAAAAGACGCTTGCAATAGATTTGAATATTGATTTTTTTTCCTCTTTCTCTGGATTGAGCAGCGAGACCTTGTACCAGTACTTGATCCCTGGGATTATTTCTTTATCTTCATATTCAGTGGCATCTGTTATTGTAATTTCAACAAAGTCTTTATCTTTAAAGTTTGATCTGAATATTCTGTAAGAGGTCTTTAATTCATCTTCTTTTTTTTCTTCATAGTTCCATTGAACAACAATTTTATCTTCAAAATCCCCATAGGAAACCTGCATGTCCTTTAAGATCATGATATTTTCTTCTGGAGCTTCCTGTGGTTTTGATAATTCCGGTAATTCTGTACCTGTAAAAAGAACCAGAGCAGCAATAAAATTTAGTATCATCACAGTATCCTTTTTTTATAATATAAGGTTAGAGTTAATTCCTTAGTATAAGTTAAACGATAATTTGTTTAAAAAAAATAATAATTGTCAATGTAGTTTTAATTTAATCTGTGTAAAATATTGAATAAAAAGTTTTTGACAATGGAATCTTTCAGCCATCAATGGAAGGAGTTAAGAAATTTTTTTGTGGAAATGAATTGAAAAGCAGAATAAATCAAAAAATCAAAATAGACGTGCTTCTTGTTGATTCTCAGCCTGTTTACGCTGCAGGTCTTGAACATCTGTTGTCTAAAGATTCATTATGCAGAATAACCGGAATAGCTGCAGATTATAAAAAAGCTTTGCTTTCTGTGAAAAAAACACCTCCTCATGTGATTATTATGGATGTTTTTCCTGGAACAGTCAATGCCTTTGATTTTATTCAGGAAATTCTGGAAATAGATTCCAGTATTAAAATTCTTGTGCTTTCAATGCTTGATGAGAATATATATGCAGAAAGGGCATTAAAGGCAGGTGCCAGGGGCTATCTCCTCAAAACTGCTTCCCGGGAAACAATAATCAAGGCTGTTGAAAAAGTAAATAAAAATGAACTTTTTTTAAGTGATAATCTGTCATCAAAGATCCTTCAAAAATATGTTGGTGGAATTGAAAATATTGAGCTAAATCCGGCAATGCTTTTGTCAAACAGGGAGCTTGATGTTTACAGGCTCACTGGTAAAGGGCTTGTTTCAAAGGAAATCTCTTTAATGCTGGGAATAAGTGTTAATACTGTAGATAATCACAAGTCTAATATAAAGGATAAGCTTGGTTTTAAAAACTCAATAGAGCTTATTCAAAATTCAGTGCTTTGGTACAGAGGTGTTTTGTAACCAGAAAGGGGAATTATAAATATATATCTGTCCCAGCAGAAGCAACCCATATAGCTAAAACAGCAAAAGACATCTGCCTATTCCCTTATTTTTCCTCCTCTTGGTTGAAATGATCGTAAAAACATAAAAAAAATTATGTCTCCTTAAAAATATCTTATGTAATTTTAAGTTTTGCCGAATATGAATATATAAAGGTACAATTAGGAGTTTTTTATGTTTAACAACTCAAGTCTTATGAATACAAACTACCTTCTGGAAAAATCCCTTGATGTTGAATCCTCAAGAAGAAAGGTTATTTCTAATAACATAGCAAATGTGGATGTTCCCCATTTCAAAAGAAGTGAAGTGAATTTTGAAAGTGAGCTTAAAAGGGCTATCAGACAGAGAGAGGATGCCTCAAACAAGCTTCCTGCCATATTGACTGATGAAAAGCATATTCCTTTTTTTGTTGAAAGAGATCTTAAAACAGTACAGCCGCGGATTAATCTTGATTATACAACAATTTATAGAAATGACGGCAATAACGTGGATATAGAAAAAGAGATGGTTGATGCATCAAAAAACATGATGAGGTATAATGCCTTTGTAACCTCTCTTAATCATAATTATAAAATGATTAAGCTTGTAATGAGACAGGCGTAAAGGATTAAAGGGGGATAGCAAAAATGGCAATGTTTGATTCTTTTAATATAGCTTCAACAGGTCTCACTGCTCAGAGGTTGAGAATGGACCTTATAAGCAGCAATATTGCAAATGCAACAACAACACGAACCCCAGAGGGAGATGGGCCCTATGTCCGCAAAAGGGCTGTCTTTGCCCCTGTAAATATAAGGCCTAATTACAAGTCCCCCCTGGTTCCAAACAGAATAGAGCATGGAGAAGGTCAGGGAGTGCGTGTTGTTAAAATTGAAAATGACAAGGAGCCTTTCAGGCTGGTGTATGATCCCACCCATCCTGATGCAATCAACACAGGTCCTGAAAAGGGCTATGTGCGCATGCCAAATGTTAATGTTGTTATGGAGATGACAGATCTTATATCAGCGTCAAGATCTTATGAGGCTAATGTAATGATTGTTAATAATGCCAAGTCCATGTTTGGCAAGGCTCTTGAAATAGGGAAGATTAATGCTTAAAAAAAGGGGGCTTCGTCATGTTTAGAGAAAAGCCAGGTTTAAATGAAGTAAGGGTTTCACATGAGCTTTCAGGTAGAATCAATACAAAGAGAAATGACAGGCCTGCAGGAATAGTAAAAGAAACCCATAGCGACTCAATTATTGAAATGAAATACGCTGGATAAATAAAAAACAGGAGTGTAACAATGTTTATTGAAAACATGGTTTCTGGAAATATTGTAACAATGAAAACAACAGAGCCTTTGCATTTCACAGGCGAGCCCTTGATGAGAAGACCAGGGGACGATGTTTCAGGGTCTTTTGCAGATGTATTGAACAATGCCATTGCAAAGGTTAATGATCTTCAGATTGATTCAGAAAATATGATGCAGAAGATGATCTATGCACCTGAATCTGTTGATATTCACCAGGTAATGATAGCAACTCAAAAGGCGGAAATAGCTGTCAGCCTTACCAAGGCTGTAAGGGATGGAGCTATAAATGCATACAAAGAGCTGATTAATCTAAGGTAAGAGGCGTGATGTTTTTTAAGATTATAAGTGACATATTATTTTACAAAAAGCTGACATTTCCGGAGATTTTTCAGGAAATTAATTGACATTTTACATTGTTTCTGTTAAAAGTATTATGTCTCATTACATTAATTTCTGTTTCAGGGGGCTGCATCATGGGTGATTTTTTCAAAAAAATAACAGCACAGGCAAAAGAAGTTTTTGCCAAACTGGACACCACCAAAAAGATTATAATTGGTGTTGTAACAGCAGTGATTATTGCTTCTTTTATTGCCCTTTTTGCAGTATCCAGCAGTGAGCCAAACATTCCTCTTTTTACCGGCCTTACAGCAAATGATTTTGGACAGGTAACCAAAAAACTCGATGAGCTGGGATATTATTATGAAGTTTCAGGAACTTCGGATATACTTGTGCGTCCCAAGGAGAGAGTTTTTATTGTAACAAAGCTTGCCCAGGATGATATGATTCCAAAGGGTATTCCTGGTTATCAGCTTTTTGATATTTCCAAATGGACTGAAACAGATCGCGAGCTTGACATTAAATATATGCGCGCCCTGCGAGGGGAAATAATAAAACACCTTGAGTCTCTGCAGAATATTGACAAGGCTTTAGTAGAGATTGCAATGTCAGAGGATAGCATTTATTCAGATAAGGATACCCCCTATACTGCAGCTGTTACGGTTCACCTTGCTCCCGGCTATGAAAAGTTAAGCAGAAAAGAAATAAAGGGTATTACGCACCTGGTTTCAAGAGCAGTGGGAAACAGGCTTAAACCTGAATACGTTACAGTAACTGATAATTTTGGAAATATAATATCAGATTTTGATGATGACTTTGAAAACGAAAAGAAAGAATATACCATAATTGAGTTTAGAAAAAAGATAGAGGAAAGAGCCA
>CAYTLM010000186.1:0-3951 GCA_964438485.1 uncultured Leptospirales bacterium
ATCCTTCTCAAGAGACTGAACAACCAGAGCTTTGGTGTTTTTAACAACAATGTTAGTAAAACTTTTAATTGATTCCTCTAATGCAAACCTTTGAAGCTTTTCAATATCTGAAAAATCATTATAGCCTTCACAGTTATCAATAATCAGGCCTCCGTAAAACTCACCTGTGCTGCTGGAAAACCTGTTATTCCTGACAGAATAGAGCCTCTGTCCATCCTGGAGCAAAGAATCAAAAACTCCATTCATTTCATGATAGGATTTTTTATTATCTGCAATATTAAAAATTATATCAGACCTTTTAAAGATCTCATCTCTTAATTCAGGATCGCTTCCGGAAAGATCTGCTATAACATACCTGTATTCTTTAGCCAGAATAAAGAGCAGATAGCCTATAATTTCAACATCAATCTTGATCCTGGAGGAAAAAGCCACATTCAATAGATCAAGCTTATCATTAACATGCACAAGCCTGTCCTGGATCAAGGAAAAAGCTTTCCCCTCTATTTCCTGTTTTTCAGATAATGGAGCAGTGAGCCCTGCATTAAAAAATTCAAACACAGACTTCCCTGAATAGGAAAGATCAAGAATTATGGTCCTATCATTTTGAGATAATGAAAGTCCCAGGCTGGAGGATAAAAAAGATTTACCTGAACCAGACTCCCTGCTAAATACAGCAACAACCTTCATTTTGGAATCAAAATACTGCTTGCCAGCTTTTGAAACATCAAAACCTGTGCGGTTCAGAATTTTTATATACCCCCTTAAAGCCTTGCTGTATTGAATAAAAAACCTGAGAACCTCCTCTTCTGTTATAATGAAAAGGGTGGAGGAAATAAGGGCTTTGATATTTCCCTTGCGCTTTATTTCTATAAAAGGCATGGAGCCAAAAAAAGATCCTGGTGAAAGATAAAGTACGTCCCTGTTGCCTATGGATTCTATTTCAAAAAGACCATTAATGACAATATTCAATGAACCGGTTTTTTTCACATCCACAAGCTGACCTGAACGGATTGAAACAACCCGACCTGAAGCAAAAAAGCTACTCAACTCTTCTGTGCTAAGGTGTTTAAGAAATGGGACTGAGTGCAGTATTTTTTTTGTATGATTCATAAAAAATCTATATTTTTTTCAGCAATTCCACAAGCTCTGCCTTTCCTTTAACCTCAATAGGCCTGGTATTGGCAAATTCAATTGCCTTTGCAGAAACATCACCAGTCGTTATTATCATAATTCTGGTGGCATTTTTTGCCCTCATAGACTCATGAAGCCTTCTAAAATATCCCTCTTCCAAAGGCTCTGTTGTTCTTATTATGCGTATAATCCTGTTGGATTGCCTGGTATTTCTCCACTTGCCTTCATTCTCAACTGCAATTACTTCAATTTCAGTATCACTTATAATTTCAATATCAGTGATATTATAATTCATTCCACTAATAATTTTTCTGGTTACATGCTCAAACTGGGCAAGGCCTGCTATCATAAAATCCTTTATACGGTCATCCTGACGAAACTCAGCATAATTGGCAAGTTTCTGCTGAACATCTTTAAATTTTGGATTAACCCCCATAATTTTTTCCCAGTTAACAATAGCTGAGTGAATGTCGCGCATTTTCTCCTGACATTCAGCAAGAAAATATCTCATGTTAAGCTCAATATCGCTCCCCTTTTTTGCGAATTTAAGCCCCCGCTCAAACTCCATAACTGCCTTTGGAAACTGTCCCTTTTCCATAAAGCAATTACCCCTGGCAAGAAGACTCCGCACTTTTAAATCATCACTTTTCATTGAAACTTCAAATTCCTTTAAAGCCCATTCAAAGTCACCCTGCTGTCTTAAAACCAGCCCCAGAAAATAGTGAGCCTGATAATTTGCAGGATCAAGTTTAATAGTGTTTAAAAAATTCTGCTTTGCATCAGCATATGCACCGTTTCGGAAAAAAATCTGGCCAAGGTAATAAAAGGACTGGTCATGTTTGCTGTTAAGGGAGACGCTTTTCTTTAAAAAAGCAATGGCCTTATCCAGTTGTCCCATATTAAAAGAAAGAACCCCGAGTTCAAAAAAATTCTCAAAATTAGCAGGGTCTATTTTAGTAAGAAGAAGGTATTCGTTTCTTGCCTCAGGCAAAGCCTTTTTCTCTTTATATAGCTTTGCAAGCATTGACCTGATATATTTCTCTTTTATCTTTTCATCAAATCTTCCAAACTTCAACACCTGCCTGTATTCCAGAATAGCATACTGGGCATTCCCTTCAGCTAAATAGGCCTCAGCAAGAAGAAAATGCGCATAGGGATTTCTTTCATCTTTTTCAAGAAGCTCTGAAAGCTTCCGTATTGCAAGTTTGGTCTGACCAGCATCAATCATTGCCCTGATCTCTTCTATCTTTTTAGGAAGAACATAAACACTTAAAAGATACAGAATTATAATAGTAAAAATTATAAAGAATAAAAAAACTAAAACATAAGTAAAAAGCATATGGCAACCTTATGGAATATTAATTGAATCTTAAATAACAGCCCAAAAATAAAACTAAAAAATATTGAAGATAATATATTTCAATAAACAATCTTGTCAAGACTGTTACAAACTAAATATAAACTTACAGTGTAATAAAAAAACAAGGCAAATTTTACAAACCTGTACAAAACTTCTTGACAAAACAGGTTGGAATCAACTTATTAAGTCATCTTTCAAAGATGGGGGCGTAGCTCAGCTGGGAGAGCGCTTGAATGGCATTCAAGAGGCCAGGGGTTCGATCCCCCTCGTCTCCACATCTAAATCCTCTGATTCTACAGGGGATTTTTTATCCCCATTAACAGGAGCCTAAAAACCAGACATTGATCAAAGTATGCACATTAAAAAAAATTTTACAAGACTTTTTTATATTAAGGTTGATTATTTATATCCCTGTATAATTCTAAAAAAGTAAAAAATAAAAAACAGGCAGTAAAATAAAAATGTTAAAATCCATATTGCCACACATTTTTGGAGCAGCAACACAGACATTCATTGTAATAAACACCCTTTTTACAGCAACACTTCTTTTCCCGCTTGCACTTATTAAATTCATTATTCCTTTCAAGTGGTGGCGTCTTTATGTGGGGAAACTGCTAATAAAGGTTGCGAATAACTGGGTTTTCAGAAACTCCTGTTTTTTTGGCTTTTTCTATCCCATTGAATGGAATATTTCCGGCCTGGATAAATTAAAAAGAAAGGACTGGTATCTTATCATATCAAATCACCAATCCTGGGTTGATATACTTGTAATACAAAAAGTTCTTTATGGTAAAATTCCATACATAAAGTTTTTTCTAAAACAGGAGCTCATATGGGTTCCTGTTCTTGGATTGGCATGGTGGGCTCTTGACTTCCCTTTTATGAAACGCTTTTCCAAGGCGCAGATCGAAAAAAATCCCTCGCTAAAAGGCAAGGATATTGAGATCACCAGAAAAGCCTGTGAAAAATTTAAAACTGACTATGTAGCTGTAATGACATTCCCTGAAGGAACACGATTTACAAAAGAAAAACATGACAGCCAAAATTCCCCATACACTCACCTGTTAAAACCAAAAGCAGGTGGTCTTTTTTTTATAATGTCAGCCATGGGCGATAGATTCCACAGCATTCTTAATATCACAATTGTTTACCCTGAAGGTATAAAAAGCTTGTGGGAATTCTTTTGTGGCAAAGTAAAAAAAATTGATATAACAATAGAATCTATTCCTTTACCACAAAAATTTTCCAATGCTGATATTGAAGACAAGGAACTTCAAACAGAATTCAACAACTGGCTCAATAATATGTGGCAAAGAAAGGACTCAATTATAGGAGAAAAAATGCCTACACAGTAAGCTCTGTTCCATTGATAGTAACAATTTTTTTAATCAGATACTGCTTTTTACCTGCTGGAATTACTATTTCAACAGATTCACCAGGAGTTTTATTCATCAATGCAG
>CAYTLM010000187.1:0-3935 GCA_964438485.1 uncultured Leptospirales bacterium
AGATGAGATTTTTAATGGTACTTTAGCACAGGCAAGGGAATTAAAGAATATAAGTATTCTTTGCAGTGACTGTGAAAACAGGGCTGAGAAAGCTAATCCTTCAAGTGTTGTTGATAAAGTTAAGGATGCTATTGTTGATACAGTTGAAAATGTTGATGCTGAAAAAGAGAAGGTTGAATAATTTCAAATTTTCTTTTTGTGTGTAACTAATTAAAGATAAAGCCCTGTGTTTAAGCAGGGCTTTATCTTTATAAAAGGCTTGCGTTTTATTTCTTAATAAAATTTTTTGCAAGAGCAACAACTGCAAGTAATGCTGCACCACCAGCACCACCAACCCCTGCGTTGCTGGCAAGACTGCCTAGATCTGCCCCTGAACCAGCAATTAAATCTGTTAGATTAAGAGAATTGAGTATGTTCAAAAGCTGTCCGCCTCCAAGACCCCCAAGAATACCTGTAATGGAATTGCCCATTGTTCCAAGAGATTTTTCCTTCATTGCTGCACCTGCTGCATTTCCGCCGATTCCACCGCCAACAAGCTGTAAAAGAATTGGTAGCATTGATTCCATAAAGACCTCCAGTTTTAATTTGTATAGTAAGAAATATAATTACTGCTATTAAAAAGTTTTTATGGTGTTTAATTTTATATTAAAATCATTTTAAACAGCAGTTCCCTATCAATAGTAACTCAATAATTATTTAAATCAACTTTTTTTTATTTTTATATTGTTTTAGTCTATCAGGAAGTATTATCCTGGTATCAGGTTTAAGTTTTTTATTTTTTATAAAATAAGGCAATATATGTCTTGACTGTAAAGTGCACGAAATTATTGAAGTGTTAAGAGTGCTTTCTATAATATTATATACCGGGTTAAGCATTATTAAAATATATGACAGAATTTGAACTTTTTAAAATAAGAAAGAGGGACATTGACACACTTGTTGAGCTTATAAAAAGTAATGACAGTGAAGCCGATGTTAACATTATTCGAAAGGCTTATGATGTTGCCTATGATGCTCATGATGGGCAGATGCGTCTTTCAGGAGAACCCTATATAATTCACCCCCTTGAAGTTGCCATGACTCTTGCCATGCTAAAACTTGATACAACAACAATCAGTGCTGCTTTACTACATGATGTAGTTGAAGATACCAGATTCTCTCTTGAATTTATTGCAGAAGAATTTAGCGAAGATGTGGCAATGCTGGTCGATGGAGTTACAAAAATATCTTCAATTAAAAATAGATCAAAAAGTCATGCCCAGGCCGAAACTCTTCGGAAAATGCTTCTTGCAACAGTGAAGGATATAAGAGTAATCATCATAAAGCTTGCTGATAAGCTTCATAATATGCAGACAATCATGTTTCAGCCTGATCTGAAAAGACAGAGGATAGCAAAGGAAACACTCGATATTTATGCTCCAATTGCGCGAAGGCTTGGTATATCAAGACTTGCAACAGAGCTTGAAGATCTTTCTTTTTATGTTTTGCATAAAGATGAATATAAGCTGATAAAAGAGGGTATGGCGCAAAAACAGCACGATGTTGAGGATTACATAGAAGATGTAAGATCTGCCTTAACTGAGAAGCTCAATGAAATGGGAATTAAGGCTCAGATTAAGGGACGTGTAAAAAGTTATTATTCTGTTTTCAGGAAAATGCAGGAATCAGGCAAGTCTTTTAAGGATATTTATGACATAAGGGGAATTCGTATTATTACAAATGAGATGAAGGATTGCTATGCAGTTCTTGGTATAGTTCATTCAGTCTGGTCCCCTGTGTCAGGGCGTTTTAAAGACTATATAGCTGTGCCAAAGTCAAACCTCTATCAGTCTTTACATACAACCGTTATTGGTCCTGAGGGCTATCCCCTTGAAGTGCAGATTAGAACTGTGGAAATGGATTTAACTGCAGAAATGGGAATTGCTGCTCACTGGATTTACAAGGAGGGTAAAAAATTCCTTAATAAGGATTACAAACACCTTTCCATATTGAAAAGTCTTAGTACTATTGATGATGATTCTATAAACACACGCGATTTTGTTTCTACTGTAAAAATGGATCTCTATGAGGATGAAATTTTTGTTTTTACCCCAAAGGGTAAGATTGTGAAGCTTCCAAAGGGAGCAACCCCTGTTGACTTTGCCTTTGCTATTCATACTGAGGTTGGATATAAATGCTCAGGAGCAAAGGTTAATAATAAGCTTGTTCCTCTTCGTTCAAAATTGAAGAGCGGCGACATTGTGGAAATTCAAACCAAAAAAGATGGAAAGCCCTCTGAAGCATGGATTAAGTTTGTCAAATCAGCCAATGCCAGATATAAAATAAGAAACTGGTTCAGGAAATATGGTGATGATGCAGGAAAATTTGAAGAAGGGCTTAGGAAAAAAGAGGCAAAAAAGAAGAGGGAAGTAAAAAAGGTACCTGTTTCTATTCCTGAAGCAGAGCAGCCCAAGCTCTCCAAATATTCTCAGGATAGCAGTATAGGCATAAGTGTTGAGGGAAACAACAATGTTTTAATCAATCTGGCTCAATGCTGTCAGCCCATACCTGGTGATGATGTTGTAGGATTTATTACAAGGGGCAGAGGGATAACTGTACATAAAAAAAGTTGTCCTTCTCTTGTAAGGCTTATGCAGGAAAAGGAAAGGATTATAAATATTGTATGGCAGAAGGATGAGGGGAGCAGGTATCCAATAAAATTTGCTGTTGAAGCGGTTGACAGGCCTAATCTTTTAAAAGATGTGACAGATGAAATCTCTCTTTATAAATCCAATATAATTAAGGTGGAAGCCCAGCTTACAGGGGGAGGAAAGGCTCTGTTAAAGTTCATTCTTGAAGTCAGAGGAATGGATCACCTGAATGAAATATCAAAAGGTATAAAAAAACTAAAAAATGTCACAAGCGCATATAAGATAAATGAAAAGGTAGTTCTTAAATAATGCTTTATATTCTTGGCTCAGCCTCACCCAGGCGCAAGATGATTTTAAGTGACTATTTCCCTGCTATTAAAATTGTTCATCCCAGCATAGATGAGTCCCCTTTTTTTGAAGAAGCCCCTGAAGCTTTTGCCAAAAGAATTGCTCTTGAAAAAATGCAAAATATTACAGGGCAGATTAATTCCTATAAAGAGTATGTTGCAGTTACCTCTGATACAGTTGTAACTATTGATGGGAAAATTCTTGGTAAACCTGAATCTTTTAACAGCGCAAGGGATATGCTTGCTTTGCTGTCTGGCAAAGAGCACAGAGTTATAACAGGTATGGCTGTAAGGTTAAAGAGAAATGACGCTATAAGGGAATTTGCAGCTATGGAATCGACATCGGTCTTTTTTCAAGATCTTACTGATGAAACAATAAATAATTATCTTAAACGCGTAGAATACATGGATAAGGCTGGCTCCTATGCTGTGCAGGAGCACGGTGATATGATCATTAAATCAGTAAAGGGCTCTCTCACAAATGTAATAGGCTTTCCCTTGCGCCTGTTTTTCTCTATCCTTGCTCAAAACAATGAAATGGAACTATTTTTTTAAAATTTTTTAGAAGCCCTTATCAGGTTTTATTCCCAGGAGCTTAGGAGTTTATAAGAAAATATTCTAAAAGGACAGGAGTATGAATATTATTTATTTGACATTATTGTCCTTTTTATTTAAAAATAAAAAATGAGGTTTATTCTGGATTTTTGGGAAAAGTAATGTTTTTTTCCATACACATCTGATTAAGAAAACCCCCGGCGGAATAAAATTTTTTCTTTAGGAAATCTTTTCCCGCCACCCCCTTAGGGGGCTGATTAACTTATTTTATACTTTTTAATGTACTTTTTTTATTTTAGCAATTAGTAAAGTATAAATGTGAGCAGAAATTTATCAAGTCCCCCAATGGGGGGATTTAGGGGGTTATATTTGGAAGAATGGGAAATGAAGTTTATTATGTTTC